>NZ_JBHUUW010000003.1:0-237271 GCF_042670825.1 Streptomyces sp. NPDC057137
CGCCCGCAGGGCGGGGCCCGCGGCGTCTGGTGCGGTGCATCGCAAGGCGGAGGATCATGCTCGTACTGGGCGTACTCGCATGACTCCGACAACGCGGCGAGGTGCCGTGCCAGACGCCGCGGGCCAGGCGGGACTTTGAAGACAGGTCCTAGCGCCAGGGCCCCGTGACCGCGAACGTCGTGCCCGGCGTGTAGCAGTTCACGTACATCGTGTCGCCGTCCGGTGCGAACGTGACACCCGCGAACTCACCCCACTCCGGCTCCTCCGGCGTCCCGATGTTCTCCGCGCCGCGCGCCATCTCGTACAGCTCGCCGTGCCGCGTCAGCCCGTACACGTGCTGCGCGCCGCCGCCGTCCTCGCACACCATCAGGCCGCCGCTGGGCGCGAGGCAGATGTTGTCGGGGGACTCGCCCGGCAGCTGGATGTCGGTGTCCGGGCCGAAGGCGATCACCAGCGTGAGCCGGCGCCGCTGCGGTTCGTACTTCCACACCTGCCCGTAGTGGTCGGCCGCCGAGCCCTCCGCGCTCTTCGCGAAGCTCGACACGAAGTACACGGACCGGTCGCCCCAGTAGCAGCCCTCCAGCTTCTGGGCGTGCGTGATGCCCTTCTTGCCGAAGTCCTGGAGCCGGATGGGCGTCTCCTTCGCCTGGGTGTCGGGCACGGGCACCCACTCGACACGGTCGAAGCTCGCGCCCGGCTCCTGGATGACCGACAGGTCGGGTACGCCGGGGACGCGCATGGCCTCCAGCGTGCCTCCCGCGCGCAGCGACCCCAGTCCGCCGAGCGGCTTCTCGGGCAGGAAGCGGTAGAAGAGGCCGAAGGGCCTGTCGAACGCGTCCTCCGTCTCGTACACGACGCCGGTACGCGGGTCGATCGCGATGGCCTCGTGCTGGAAGCGGCCCATCGCCTTCAGCGGTACGGCGCCGGTGCGGTGCGGATCGGCGCCGTCGACCTCGAAGATGAAGCCGTGGTCCTTGGTGTAGCCGTTGGTGCCGGCCTTGTCCTCGGTCTCCTCGCAGGTGAGCCAGGTCCCCCAGGGGGACGGCCCGCCCGCGCAGTTGACGGCGGTGCCGGCGATGGCGACACGCTCGCCGAGAACGTTGTTGCGCCCGTCGAGTTCGAGCGCCGTACAGCCGCCCTTGCCCATCGGGTCGTACGTCAGACCCTCGACGGTCGGGACGCCGATCTTGCCGTCGGCCCGGTTCTCGTGGTTGCGGACCAGATGGACCCGGCCGCGGCGGCCGGCGAAGGCCGCCATGCCGTCGGGATTGCTGGGGACTTCGCCCTCGCCGGAACGGAGCTCGTCGCCCGTTCTGGACAGGACGCGATAACGGAAACCCTTCGGCAGATCGAGCAGGCCGTCGGGATCGGGTACGAGCGGGCCGTAGCCGCTGCGCCCCATTTCCTGTGCGACAGCGGTGCCGGCGAAAAGCTCCGACACCGCTCCGGTGAACGCGATTCCGGCGACCGATGCTGCTCCGGTGGCCAGGACCTGACGTCGTGTTGCGGACATGAGGCAACTCCCTGTTGGCGGACAGGAGACGTGACCCGCACGTGTGTATCACGGGTGTAGAGCACACGTGAACCGTGCGGGCCACTGAGCCTTATGTGTCGCCTGGTATGTCCTGAGAGATCAGCGGATCGGCGGACTCGATCAGCGGACCTGATCGACCGACCCGATCAGCGGACCCGATCGGCGGACCGGATCAGGCGAGCGACGCGGTGAGCGTGATGCTCGTGCCCGCGAGCGCCTGGCTGACCGGGCAGTTGGCCTTGGCGTCCTCGGCGGCCTTGACGAAGCCCGCCTCGTCCAGACCCTCGACCTCGCCCTGCACCGTGATGTGCACGCCGGTGATGCCGGTGCCGGGCACCAGCGTGACCTCGGCCTGGGTGGTCAGCTTGGTCGGCGGGGTGCCGGCCTTGGCGAGACCGTTGGACAGGGCCATCGAGAAGCAGCTGGAGTGAGCGGCGGCGATCAGCTCTTCCGGGCTGGTCTTGCCGTTCGCCTGCTCGGCGCGGGAGGCCCAGGAAACCGGCTGCTCGGCGATGCCGGAGGAGTCGAAGGTGACGACGCCACTGCCCTTGAGGAGGTCGCCTTCCCAGACGGTGTGTGCCTGGCGCGTGGTAGCCATGGTGATGGGAACCCTTCTGTATCGGGCACGCGAGAGCTGATCGACCGCACCTCGCGCACCGCACATCGTTACGGCTCCGAACTTACTCGGCGAGCAGGCCCTTTGCGTCGCGTGCCAGCGCAGTGAGACGTGAGATCGCACGGAAGTACTTCTTCCGGTAACCGCCGTTCAGCATCTCTTCGCCGAACAGCCGGTCGAAGGGGAGTCCGGAGGCCAGAACCGGTATCTCCCGGTCGTACAGCCGGTCGGCGAGTACGACGAGCCGCAGGGCCGTCGACTGGTCGGGCACCGGGCCCACATCCGTGAAGCAGGCGACTCGCAGACCCTCCGTCAGCGCGCCGTAGCGGCTGGGGTGGACGGTGGCGAGGTGGGCGAGGAGAGCGGGGAAGTCGTCGAGGCTGGCGGCCTCGGTGGCGTGCGCGGCGCGCGTCACCTGCTCGGTGGTGAGCGGCGCGGGCGCCTCGGGCAGTCCCCGGTGCCGGTAGTCCTCGCCGTCGATACGCAGCGGGCGGAAGCGCGCCGAGAGCCCCTGGATCTCCCGCATGAAGTCCGCAGCGGCGAAGCGGCCCTCGCCGAGCTTGCCGGGAAGCGTGTTGGAGGTCGCGGCGAGCGCCACACCCGCCTCCACGAGACGGCTCAGCAGGCTCGACACGAGGACGGTGTCGCCCGGGTCGTCCAGCTCGAACTCGTCGATGCAGAGCAGCCGGTGGCCGCCGAGGGTCCGTACGGTCTGCTGGAAACCGAGCGCGCCGACGAGGTTCGTCAGCTCCACGAAGGTGCCGAACGCCTTCTGTTCGGGGGCGGCGGGGGTGGCGTGCCAGAGGGAGGCGAGGAGGTGGGTCTTGCCGACGCCGTAACCGCCGTCGAGATACACGCCGCGGGGGCCGGCGGTCTCGGCGGGCTGCCGGCCGAACCAGCGCCGCTTGCCCTTGCCGTTGCCGTTGCCCTGCCCGCCGCCCGCCGCGCCGTCGAGCCCGGCGGCGAACGCGCTCAGTACGGTGACGGCCTCGGTCTGGCTGGGCTGGTTCGGGTCGGGGACGTACGTCGCGAAACGCACCGAGTCGAAGCGGGGCGGCGGAACCATCTCGGCGACCAGCCGCTCGGCGGCGACCCGCGGCTCCCGCGCGCAGAGGGACACGGGCCCGGACACGGGAGCGGAGGCGGACGCCGGTTCGGCGGGGGAGGCTGGCACGGGGCTCAACTGTAGAGCGTGTCGCGGGTACGCCGTCCCGGAGGCCGGTCAGGGGCCGATCGGAGGGCGATCGGAGGCCGGTCAGGGGCTGGGGCGGCTGCCGATGGCAGCTCCAGCTTTCCGGGCGTGCGCACCGCGCCGCAGGCGTTCGCGTGAGTTTCCCCTTCACGGGGGTTGTGCGCGGGGGCTCGGTAAGCCCGTCGAGGACTGCGGGCGCCCATGGCGCACATCCATGGCGCACCGCACCGCGCGAGCGCCGCGTACCGGCGCGTAGAGGCGCGTGTCGGACCGCGTCCGCGTGTCAGACTGCTGCGCATGCGACGCCTGTTCCCCGTGACCGATCAGACCGCGCCCGTGCCCGCACACGCGCCCGCCGTCCGCCCTGAGGACGTCGCGAACTCCGCGGACCGGGAGTGGGCGCTGGACGAGCTGGCCGAGGCGTACGCGTACCCCGAGCCCGCCGGCAGCGGCTGGCTGCGCGCCAACATGGTCTCCACGCTCGACGGCGCGGCCCAGCACGACGGCCGTTCGCAGGCCATCTCGTCCGACGCCGACATGCGGATCTTCGGCACCCTGCGCGGCCTGGCGGACGTGGTCCTCGTCGGTGCTGAAACGGTTCGCCTGGAGGGTTACCGCCCCGCCCGCGCCCGTGACGCCTTCGCCGCGCGGCGTGTCGCCGCCGGGCAGGCGCCCGCGCCCGCCATCGCGGTCGTGACCGCGAGCCTGAACCTGGACTTCTCGCTTCCGCTCTTCACCTCACCCCTCGTACCGACCCTGATCCTGACCGGCGCCGCCGCTTCCCCCGACCGGATCCGCGACGCCGAGAAGGCGGGCGCGCGGGTGATCGTCGCCGGGGACGGGCCCGGCGTCGACCCCGACCGGGCGGTCGCGGCCCTGGCGGAGATGGGTCTGGTGCGGCAGCTGACCGAGGGCGGCCCCCGGCTGCTCGGCCAGTTCGCGGCGGCGGGCGTACTGGACGAACTCTGCCTGACCGTCTCCCCCCTGCTCACCGTCGGCAGCGCGCAGCGCATCACCGGCGGACCGGGACTGCCGGACCCGGAACGCTTCGCCTTGGCGGCCGTACTGGAGGAGGCCGGGTTCCTTTTCACCCGATACCGTCGGATCTGACATTGGGCGGAATTTGTCGTTCCGGTTAGCTTCCGCTGGGCACACTTACTCACGCAGACTCACGCAGACCCCGTGCGGACACGGGGAAGGATGGTTTCCGCAGCGGGCCTCACCGGCCCCTGAACGACGAAGGGCGCCTGTCGTGTTCACAAGCGTATTGATGATCGAGAAGCCCCTGTCGTCCGTGGACGTCGAATTCGTCACCACGCTCCACGGTGCCGAGGACGTCTCCTTCATCCTCCTCATGCAGCCCCGCGGAGACCAGGCGGACGCGCTGCTGAGAGCCATCGACGACGTGGCGTACGGGGAGCTGAGGGAAGCCGGCCGCGAGGGCGACGAGCCCGAGGGTGCCGAGGCCCGCGGCCCCGCCGAGCTGGCGCTCGCGCACTCGCTGGCCGTCCTGCGGGCGGCGGGCCGTCAGGCCACCGGCCTGGTGGTCGAGAACCACCCGCTGGACCACCTCAAGTCCGTCGTCGAGGAGTCGGCCGCCGACGAGGTGATCGTGCTCACCGAACCCCACTACGTGGAGGAGTTCTTCCACCGTGACTGGGCCTCGCGCGCACGGCACAAGGTCGGCGTACCGGTGCTGAAACTCTTCGCGCACAGCGCGGAGGACGACGACGAGGCGGGGGAGAGCGAAGGGAAGGCCGAGGGGGCGGGCCGAAGCGAATAGGCTGGGGGGTCGCTGACGGCACCCGGCCGCCCGCCCGCGGAAGCCCGCACCCCCGCCGCCCCCACCCGCACCACCCTGGGAGAACACGTATGGCACCCGGTATCCCCACCGCCATGGAACGGCCGCACTTCATCGGCATCGGCGGCGCCGGAATGTCGGGTATCGCCAAGATCCTCACCCAGCGCGGCGCGAAGGTCGCGGGCAGCGACTCGAAGGAGTCCGGCACCGCCGAGGCCCTGCGCGCCCTCGGCGCCACGGTCCACATCGGCCACGCCGCCGAGCACCTCGCCGACGACGCCTCGTGCGTGGTCGTCTCCAGCGCGATCCGGGCGGACAACCCCGAGCTGGTACGGGCCGCCGAGCTGTCCGTACCGGTCGTCCACCGCTCCGACGCCCTCGCCGCCCTGATGGGCGGCGGCCTGCGGTCCATCGCCGTCGCCGGTACGCACGGCAAGACGACGACGACCTCCATGCTGGCCGTCGCCCTCACGGAGCTGGGTCTCGACCCGTCGTACGCCATCGGCGGCGACCTGGAGGGGCCCGGCACCAACGCCCGGCACGGCGACGGCGACATCTTCGTCGCCGAGGCGGATGAAAGCGACCGGAGCTTCCAGAAGTACGACCCCGAGGTCGCGATCGTCCTCAACGTCGAGCTGGACCACCACGCCAACTACGCCTCCATGGACGAGATCTACGAGTCCTTCGAGACGTTCGTCGGCAAGATCGTGCCCGGCGGCACGCTGGTCGTCGCCGCCGACCAGCCCGGCGCGGTCGAGCTGACCGCGAAGGTCCGCGATCTCTCCACGATCAAGGTGGTGACGTACGGCGAGGCGGCGGACGCCGACGTACGCGTCCACAAGGTCACCGCGCGCGGACTGACCAGCGAGGTCACCGTCGTCCTGGCCGGCCGCTTCCTCACCTTCACGGTCTCCGTCCCCGGCCGCCACTACGCGCACAACGCCGTGGCCGCCCTCGCGGCGGGCGTCGCGCTCGGCATCCCCGCGCACAACCTCGCCTCCGCGCTCGGCAAGTACACCGGCGTCAAGCGCCGCCTCCAGCTCAAGGGCGAGGCGAACGGCGTGCAGGTCATCGACTCGTACGCGCACCACCCCACCGAGATGACCGCCGACCTGGAGGCGATGCGCGACGCCGCCGCCCCCGGCTCCCGGCTCCTCGTCGTCTTCCAGCCGCACCTCTTCTCGCGCACGCAGGAGCTGGGTACGGAGATGGGCCAGGCACTCGCCCTGGCCGACGCCTCGGTGGTGCTCGACATCTACCCGGCCCGCGAGGACCCGATCCCCGGCATCACCAGCGCGCTGATCATCGACTCGGCGGAGCGGGCGGGCGCGGACGTCAGGGCCGTGTCCGACAAGGGCGCGGTGCCCGAGGCGGTGGCGGGAATGGCGAAGCCCGGTGATCTCGTTCTCACCATGGGGGCGGGTGACGTCACGGACCTCGGTCCGGAGATCCTTGCCCGGCTGTCCCACTGAGGCGGATCGCCCGAGGCGTGAGAGAGGAATCCGATGGCGTACGACATCGACAAGCCCGACGAGCAGTGGCGCGAGGAACTGAGCCCGGCGGAGTACGCGGTGCTGCGCCAGGCAGGCACCGAGCCCGCCTTCGTCGGTGAGTACACGGACACCAGGACGACCGGCGTCTACTCCTGTCGCGCGTGCGGCACGGAGCTGTTCCGCTCCGACACGAAGTTCGAGTCGCACTGCGGCTGGCCGTCCTTCTACGACCCGAAGGACAGCGACGCGGTCGAGCTGATCGAGGACCGCACGATGGGCATGGTCCGCGTGGAGGTCCGCTGCTCACGCTGCGGGTCGCACCTGGGCCACGTCTTCGAGGGCGAGGGTTACGACACGCCGACCGACCAGCGGTACTGCATCAACTCGATCTCACTGCGGCTGACGCCCGACGAGGGCTGACACCGACGGGATCCACGGCGGCCATCGGCGAGCTCACTCGCCGCCGGTGGTCGCCGCTTCCGCCTCGGAGCGCAGCAGCGGATGGATCACCCCGGGAAGCACCCGCGCCCGCACGACTTCCTCCGCCGACCCGCCGACCACCACGGTCTCGGCGACGCCCCAGGGCCGCCCGGCCAGATGGACGGTGAGGGTGTACGAGGAGGAGCAGCCGGTGCACTCGTACCGGTCGGCCCAGGTCTCGACCTCGGTGGTACTGCCCGGATAACGCTTCACATGCCGGTGCCGGGCATGGCAGTGGTCGCAGGTCTCACCCGGCTCACAGGTCCCCCCGCACGGACAGGGCACATCAAAGCTCTCGGCGGGCACCCAGCGCTGCACGAGAGCGGCTTCGCGGGTGGCGCCCATGTCCTTCATGGCCTTGAGGTTGCGGGCGGCGACGTTGTACGACTCGCCGGTGGCATTCATCCGGTCACGGATGACGTCCTTGCGTCCTCGGTTGGTCGTCATGGGCTTCCTTCACCAGTTCCTTCGGGTGTCACGCAGCCCGCAGGGAGGTGCACGATTTCGGTACGCCCTACGGTACCTGCCGCCACCACGCCTGCGGCCCGCGCCGGTGGGCGGGCCTGTGCCGGGGGCTTGTGCCGGGGGCCCGTGCCACGGGCTGGTGGCGCGGGCTTGTGTGGGGTTGGCCTGTCCATGACGATGAAGCGCCGGTTCATCGCTTCGGAAGGAATTTTCCATGCCCGAGCAGTCCGCTGGAATGCCGCGTAGAAGGACCGTTCTCGCCTCGGCCGCCGTGACCGCCGCCGGCGTGCCCCTGATCGCCTCCGGCGGGCAGGCGGCCGCCGCGCCCAACCGGGGCGGGGGCGGGGCCGCCACTGTCCAGGTGCCCGACCGGGAGTTGCGCAAGCTGCTCAAGGAGATCGACGCGGACCGGATCGAGGCGACCGTACGGCGGCTCGCCGCGTTCGGGACCCGGCACACGCTGTCGGTCCAGGACGACCCCGAGCGCGGAATCGGCGCCGCGCGTGACTGGATCCTGGCCGAGATGAAGAAGTACGCGGCGGTGTCGGGCGGCAGGATGACCGCCGAGCTCCAGTCGTACATCCAGGAACCCGCGTCGCGCATCCCGGTCGCGACGAAGATCACCAACGTCGTTGCCACACTGCGTGGTTCGGTCACCCCCGACCGCGTGTACGTCGTCGCCGGGCACTACGACTCGCGCGTCACCGACGTCATGGACGCGACCAGCGACGCGCCGGGGGCCGACGACGACGCGTCCGGTGTCGCGCTCGTGATGGAGCTGGCGCGGGTGCTGGCGAAGCGGCGCCCGGCGGCGACGATCGTGTTCGTGGCGGTCGCCGGCGAGGAGCAGGGGCTGTACGGATCGGGGTACGCCGCAAAGCAGTTCAAGGCGGCCGGCGCCGACATCCAGGGCATGTTCACCAACGACATCATCGGCAGCTCGCGCGCCGACGACGGCACCCGCGACCCGTACACGGTGCGGCTCTTCGCGGAGGGCGTACCGACGTCCGAGACCCCGGCGCAGGCCAACACCCGTCGCTCGGTGGGCGGCGAGAACGACTCGGCGACCCGGCAGCTCGCGCGCTTCGTGAGCGACGTGGGGGACAACGACGCGACCGGGATGAACGTGCGCGTGGTCTACCGGCGCGACCGCTACCTCCGGGGCGGCGACCACATCCCGTTCCTCGAACAGGGCTATCCGGCGGCCCGGTTCACCGAACCGGCCGAGGACTTCGCGCACCAGCACCAGGACGTACGGGTGGAGGACGGCAAGCAGTACGGCGACCTGCCCGAGTTCTGCGACTTCGACTACATCGCGCGTGTGACGCGGGTGAACGGCGCGGTGCTGTGGACCCTGGCGCAGGCGCCGGGCACGCCGCGCGAGGCACGGATCGTGACGAGCAACCTCACCAACGACACCGAGCTGAAGTGGGCGCTCGGCACGGAGCCGGACCTGGCGGGCTACGAGGTGGTGTGGCGCGAGACGACGGAGCCGGAGTGGACCCATGTGATCAAGGTCGGCCTCGCGACCACGCACACGGTCGACCTGTCCAAGGACAACGTCTTCTTCGGCGTACGGGCGGTCAACCGGGACGGGAAGCGGAGCCCGGTGGCCTTCCCGATGCCGGGCAACTGATGATCCGGCCCCCGGCATGACGGTGGAACTCGTCTACGAGACGCATGCCACCACGACCGACAACGAGGCCGGTCTCGCGACCGGTTGGCTCCCCGGCGAGCTGTCGGCGACCGGCCGCCGACAGGCTCGCGAGCTGGGCGACCGGCGCCGCGACGACGGAATCGACGCGGTGTTCACCTCCGACCTGGCGCGGGCGGTGGACACCGCGCGGATCGCGTTCGCGGGGACGGCGATCCCCGTCCACCAGGACGCGCGGCTGCGGGAGTGCGACTACGGCCACTTCACCGGGCGCCCGTTCACGGAACTGGCGCCACGCAGGGCCCGGCACATCACGGAGCCGTTCCTCGGCGGTCAGAGCTACCGGGACGTCCTCGACGCCACGGCCGACTTCCTGCGGGAGCTGAGCGCGGCGCGGGACGGACAGCGCGTGCTGCTCGTCGCGCACTCGGCGAACCGCTGGGCGCTGGCGTGCCTGCTGGGCGGAGCCCGGCTGCGCGACGTGGTCGACGAGCCGCCGGGGTGGTGGCGGCCGGGGTGGGAGTACGCCCTGCCGACGGGCTGGCAGGGGCGGGGCGCGGTCCGCTAGAGCCTGTCGGCGACAGGCTCTAGCCTCGGGCCCATGGGACTCGAATGGGAATCGCTCGTCGTCGACGCCACCGACCCCGTCGCCCTCGGCCGCTGGTGGTGCGAGGCGCTCGGCTGGACCGTGGTGAACGGCTCACCCGAGGATTACGAGATCAGGCCGGCGCCCGACCGGATGCCCGGCCTGCTCTTCGGGCCCGTACCGGAGGGGAAGACCGTCAAGAACCGCCTCCACCTGGACTTCCGCCCCGACGACCGGGACGCGGAGGTCGAACGCTTCCTGGCACTCGGCGCCCGCCACGCGGACGTCGGGCAGCGGGGGGACGAACCGTGGGTGGTGCTCGCGGACCCTGAGGGGAACGAGTTCTGCGTGCTGGGGGAGCGGTCCGCGGGCTAGGGGGTGTCTTGTCGATCAGGCCGGATCGCCCCGCCGGATCAGGCAGGCCGCGCGGAGTGGGCCTAGCCTGGACCCATGGCGCCTGCACGGCGTCCGCACGGCGGGAGAGCGAGTGGATGTCGATCTGCGCAAGCTGCGCTACTTCGTCGTCGTGGCCGAGGAGTTGCACTTCGGCCGGGCCGCGGAGCGGCTGCACATCACGCAACCCGTGCTCTCCCGGCAGATCCGCGCCCTGGAGCACGAACTGCGCGCCGAGCTGTTCACCAGGAACAAGCAGTCCACCGAGCTGACCGCCGCGGGCCGCCAGTTGCTGGAGGACGCCCGGCCCCTGCTGGCCGGCGCGCGGGCGCTCCACCTTCGTGTGCGGCGGGCCGCGCGGGGGGAGTCGACGTTCACGGTCGGCTTCATGCCCGGGATCACGGTGACCGGCGCGGTACGGGCCTTCTCCGCCGCACATCCCGAGCTGACCGTGAAGGTGGTGCGTACCTCCTGGGCCGACCAGGTCGAGGCGGTGCACGAAGGCCTTCTCGACGTGAGCTTCGTGCGGCTGCCGGTCGACCGTCGCGGCCTGGCGCTGCGCCCGGTCTTCCGGGAACCGCGCGTCGCCGTCCTGCCGGCGCACCACCGTCTGGCGGGCAAGGAGTCCATCGGTATCGCGGACCTGGCCGCCGAACGCCTGCTGCAGGACCCCGACGCCGTACCCGAGTGGCGTGACCTCCCCGACCGGCCCGGCGGCACGGAGGGGGCCGGTCCGCGCCCCGCCTTCCGCAGCGTCGAGGAGAAGCTCGAACACGTCGCGACGACCGGGGGCGTCATCGTCCTCCCGCTCTCCACCGCCGCGTACTACACCCACACGGATGTCGCCCATGTGCCCATCGGCGACATCGGCCCCAACGAGGTCTGCCTCGCCTGGAGCGCCCATCGGCACTCCCCGCTGCTGCCGGAGTTCGCCGACATCGCCGTGGCCCAGCACTGATGCCCAGCACTGATGCCCAGCACTGATGCCCTGAGAGCATCACCAATGGCGGAAGAGGTCTTGGACGTGATCCGCGGCACGGGTCCAGGGTGGAAGGAGCGGCGGATCTTCCGCCGCCATCCGAAAGGACCGTGAGTGCGATGCAGGTCTTCATCACAGGCGGCTCCGGCTACATCGGCCGCGCCACCGTCCAGGCGCTGATCCGGCACGGCATCGAGGTGACGGCGCTGGCGCGCAGCGAGCACTCCGCGCGCACCTTGACCGACCTGGGTGCCACCCCTGTCGCGGGGGCGCTCACCGACACCGACGTTCTCCGGGATGCGGCCGGGCGGGCCGACGGGGTGATCCACCTCGGGGTGGACTACGCCGAGGGCACCGCGGACGTCGACCGCGCCGCGGCGGAGGCGATGCAGGAGGGTGCGGGAAGCGGCCCCTACGTGCACACCGGCGGGGTGTGGGTGTACGGCGACACCGACGGGGTCGTCGACGAGAACGCCCCGCAGAGCCCGCCGCGCATCACCGCCTGGCGGCTGGAGAACGAGAAGCGCGTGCTGGCCCGTGCCGCGACCGGGGAGCGCCCGGTCGTGGTGATGCCAGGACTGGTCCACGGCCACTCCGGCGGACTGACGCAGGCGTACTTCGTCGAGCCGGGGCGCGCCGCCGGCGCCGTACCGTGCATCGGGGACGGCTCCAACCGCTGGGCTCTGGTCCATGTCGACGACCTGGCCGAGCTGTACGTCCTGGCCCTGAACGCCCCGGCCGGTTCCGTCTACGCGGGGGTCGGCGGACAGAACCTCCCGCTCGCGGACATCACCCAGGCCCTCAGCCACGCCGCCGGATGTCCGGGCCGGATCGAATCGCTGACGCTTGAGGAGGCCGAGCGGCGGATGGGCCCGATCGCCGAGGCGTTCGCCCTCGACCAGCAGCTCACCGGCGCACGCGCCCGCCGCGAGCTGGGCTGGACGCCCACGCGCCTCGACGCCCTGGCCGACCTCGCCCAGGGGTGAAGCACCGTCCCGGTCCCGGGCCGGATCACCGGCCCGGTTCCGCCGCGCGGATCCCGGACTTCGCCGTCCGCCTCGCCGCCCGCTTCCGCGACCCGTCGCTGCGCGAGATCACGCCCGCACTGGGACGCCGCAACCGCCACAGCACGGACAAGGCGCGGCGCGTCCTCGGCCGCCAGCCGCGACCCGCCCGCCGGACGGTGCGCGACTGCGCGAACAGCCTGATCGCCCACCGCGCCGTCTGAACCCCACGAAGTTCCCGCGACCCACGAAGTTCCCGCGCGGGCCGAACCCTAGGGCTGTGCCGGCTGCATCAGGTCCCAGCCGTTGCCGTACAGGTCCTCGAAGACCGCCACCGAGCCGTACGGCTCGTGCCGGGGCTCCTCCAGGAAGCGCACCCCCGCGGCCAGCATCCGGGCGTGGTCCCGCGCGAAGTCGTCCGTGTGGAGGAAGAACCCCACCCGGCCGCCCGTCTGCGCGCCGACGCGGCCCCGCTGGGCGTCGTCGGACGCGCGGGCCAGCAGGAGCGCGCCGGCACCGCCGTGCGGCCGTACGACCACCCAGCGGGAGCCGTCGCCCCGGTCGGTGTCCTCGACCAGTTCGAAGCCGAGGGACTCGGTGTAGAAGGCGATGGCCTCGTCGTAGTCGCGGACGACGAGGGTGACCAGGGCGATATGAGGCATGGCGAGAACGTTATACGTATGACCGCAGGGTGGGCAAGGCAGCGCAACGGCACCGGGCCGCGATGGGCCCGGATGGAACAATGCGCCCATGGACGCGTGGCAGCTCGACGCACTCACCCGCCGCGCCCGTCGGCTCGCCGCCCCCGGCCAACGCCGGATCCTGGGCATCGCGGGCGCGCCGGGCGCGGGGAAGTCCACCCTCGCGGCGGAACTCGTCGCGGCGCTCGGCGGGAGCGCCGTACTCGTCCCCATGGACGGCTTCCATCTCGCCCAGGCCGAGCTGCGCAGACTCGGCCGCGCCGACCGCAAGGGCGCGCCCGACACCTTCGACGCCGTCGGATACGCCGCGCTGCTGGCCCGGCTGCGGGAGCCCGCGCCGGGGGCCGTCGTCTACGCGCCCGCGTTCGACCGGGCGCTGGAGGAGGCCGTGGCGGGCAGCATCGCCGTCGCGCCCGACGTCCCGCTGGTCATCACCGAGGGCAACTACCTGCTGCACGACGACGAGGCGTGGGCGCCGGTCCGAGCCTTCATCGACGAGGCGTGGTTCCTGGAACTCGACCCCGTGGTGCGCGTACGACGGCTGGTCGACCGGCATGTGCGCTTCGGCAAGGAACGGCCGTACGCCGAGCGCTGGGTCAGTGACTCCGACGAGGCCAACGCGCGACTGGTGGCACAGGGCCGGCACCACGCGGACCTGGTCGTTCCGGTCGCCGTCGGACCCGGCTGACCGCGACCGTACGCCCCCCGACCCGACATCGGACGCCGCCCAGGGCCTACCATCGATCGTTCGGCGCACATTGACGATCACAGGGGCAACGGGGACCGGGGCGCGAAGCCGGGTGCGATCATGGGGAGGCGGACGACGTGGGGCTGTTCAGACGCGGGCCGAAACGGGACGGGCGCGAAATGCCCCGCGACCCCGAGTTCTCCTTCTTCTCGACCGACGAGGCCGCGCTCTTCCGCAGCCAGGTCCGTGAGGCGTTCGCCGAGCGGGGCCTGGAGGTCACCGTCTACTCGGACCTGGTGACCGACAGCGCGGGCCGCCAGTTCGGGCTCTCCAACCTCGCCGCCGTCTGCCACAACGACGACCGGGGCGCCCGCGTCTGGGGCGAACTCGTCCGGCAGCACGCCGGGATGGTGCTGCGGACCATGGACGGCCCCTCGGCCCTCGACACGCTGTCGCCCGCGCAGATACGGGCCCAGCTCTACCCGCGGGTGATCAGCGGCGACAGCCTGGACGCGCAGGCGTTCGCGTACGCGCGCTCCGTCGCCCCCGGACTGTACGAGATCCTCGCGCTCGACCTCCCGGAGAGCGTCATGATGCTCACCGACGAGGCGCTGGAACCGCTGGGCCCGCTGCACGAGTTGCGGGCGCAGGCACTGGGCAATCTTCGCCAACTGCCCGTCGAGGGGCGGGAGACGGTCAAGGACCCGGAGGGGATGCGGTTCGAGGTCGTCATGGGCGACTCGTTCTACACCGCGAGCCGGGTGCTGGCGCTGGACAGCGTCGTACACCAGGTCACCGGGCGCCGACTCGGCACGGACGGGGCGCTGGTGGCGTTCCCGTTCCGCCATCAGCTGGCGTTCCACGTCATACGTGACGCCACGGTCATCCCGTCGCTGAACGCGATGGCCTCGTTCGCCGCGTCCGGCTTCGAGGACACGCCGGGCGCGATCAGCCCGTACGTCTACTGGTGGCGCGACGGCACGCTGACGCAGCTCAGCGACAAGGACGAGGGGAACACCGAGGCGGGCGGGCTGCGCATCCTGGTCGGTGACGACTTCCAGGAACTGCTGGAGCGCCTGGTGTCACCGTCGCGCCCGGACGAGGACTGAGCTCGCGCCCGGACGAGGACAGAGCGGGGTCCGAGCGGCGGCCGGGGGTCAGAGGACGGCCAGCAGGTCGTCGAGCGGGGCGGGTACGCGGTCGGGGTCGAGGGCCTCGACGAGGACGCGGCCGTAGTGGATCTTCCGGCCCTTCTTCGTACCGAGGAAGCGCCGCAACTGCTGCTGCGAGGAGCGTCCTTGCTGCGCGGGCTGGCGCAGGAAGGTCTGCAGGGGGCGCAGGTCGCCCTCCGCGCGGACCAGCTCCTCGACCCGTGTCACACCCAGCGCGCGGATGAGTTCGTCCTCGAGATCCGCCGCGCAGACGAAGAACCCGTCCTGTGCCGCACCCGCCCGCTCCCAGCCGCGGGTGTAGTAACGACGCTCGCGCTCGTCGCACAGCCCGGTGAGGCGCAGGCCGAGCCCGGACGGCCCGAGGAGGTGCGCGAAGCGCCCGACGCTCATCGCCCCGCCCATCGGCAGGACGCAGACTCCTTCGGCCGCCAGGTCCCGGCCCCGGCTCGCCGCCAGCGCGTCGACCGCGGCGACGTCGCTCGGCCCTTCGAGCAGGACGACCGCCCGGACGGACAGCCTCGCGGCCAGCTCGCGCGCGGAGCCGCCGGAATCACCGGAGCCGCCGGGGTCGTTCCGGTCACCGGCCGCCCACGCGATGACCGCCTCGCGGAACGCCCCCATGTCAGCCATGGGACGAGTCTCCGCCGTTCCCGCCCCCCACGCCAAGGAATTTCCGGCGGCACGCCGGTTTCCCACCGGGCGTCAGGGCACGCCTCCGCACGCACCCTCCTACCTACAGCGCGCGAAGCCACGCGGCTCCCCGAGGGGAGAGCGTGTAGCCGGTGTCGAGGCTGAGGGTGAGGCCGAGGTCCTTCAGTTTGCGGATGTCGCGCTTGAGCGTGTCCTTCTCGACGCCGAGCGACGCCGCGAGGTCCACGGCACGCGTGCCCGGGTTGGCCTCGATCAGCCGCAGCGTCTCGCGTGTCCACGCGCCTCGCCCGGCGCGCCCGTCGAGCCGGTCCAGCGCCGCGGCGATGTGCGCGACGTCGTCGGCGGTGAGGGCGGTGTCGGCTGCCATCGCGTGCCGGGGGTCCGGGCCGCCGTAGGACAGGGTGATCCGGAAGACCGGATCACGGGAGGTGCCACGCAGGGCGGCCAGCACGTCCTCGACGTGGCGGGCGCCGGCGGCGTGGGCGTCCTCGGCGGTGATCGTCGCCGGATCGACGCGCTCGACGGCGTCGATGACGATCACCCCGGCGACGGAGAGGAACGTACCGCCCGGGGACACCCGGCCGGTCGCCCAGCGCCGGAACGCGAGCGTGATGTCGCCCCGGGCGACGCCTTCGGCGACGACCCGTGTGAGCATCACGACGCTGTGCCGTTCTCGGCGGTCATGGGCGTACTCCTGGGGGCCGGTGAGCTGGTCGCGATCCATCCTGCCGTACGCGCCGCCGCCTTCTTACAGACGACCCGCCTCCACGATCCGCCGCAGGAACTGCCGGGTGCGCTCCTCCCGGGGATTGCCGAAGACCTCCTCCGGGGTGCCGCGCTCCAGCACCACCCCGGCGTCCAGGAAGCAGACCTGGTCGGCGACCTCACGGGCGAAGGCCATCTCGTGGGTGGCGATGACCATCGTCATGCCCTCGTCCTTCACCTCGCGTACGAGGCCGAGCACCTCGCCGACCAACTCGGGGTCCAGCGCGGCGGTGATCTCGTCCAGGAGCAGCAGCCGGGGGCGTACCGCCAGCGCCCGTACGATCGCCGCCCGCTGCTGCTGTCCGCCGCTCAGCCGGTCCGGGTACTCACCGGCCTTCGCCCCGAGCCCGAGCCGCTCCAGCAGTTCGCGGGCGCGGGCGTCCGCCTCCGTACGGGAGAGCCCGTGGACGCGCCGGGGAGCGAGGGTGATGTTCTGCAGGACGGTGAGGTGCGGGAAGAGGTTGTACGCCTGGAACACCACCCCGATCCGGCGGCGCACCGCGTTCGTGTCGGTGCGCGGATCGGTGATCTCCTCGCCGTCGAGCCAGATGGCTCCGTCGTCCACCTCCTCAAGGAGGTTGACGCAGCGCAACAGGGTCGACTTGCCGGACCCCGAGGCGCCGATGAGCGCGGTCACCGTGTGCGGGGCGACCTCCAGGTCCACGTCGCGCAGCACCAGTGACGTGCCGAACGACTTGCGGACGGCTTCCATCCGCAGCACGGGAGCCTCGGGCGCGGCGGCCTGTGTCGTCCCCGATCCCGTCCCCGATCCCGTCCCCGATCCCGTCCCCGGTGTCGCGTCCGTCGGCGCGCTCATACGATTCCTCCCTGTGCCCGTCGCCGGTCCATCCTGGCCGTCACCCAGTCGGTGAGCCGGGTCATCGGGATGGTCAGCGCGACGAAGACCAGACCGGCGACGACGTACGGGGTGTAGTTGAAGTCCTTGCCGGCGATGATCTGCGCCGCGTACACGGCGTCGACGGCGCCGGCGATCGATACCAGACCGGTGTCCTTCTGGAGCGACACGAGGTCGTTGAGGAGCGGCGGCACCACGCGCCGTACCGCCTGGGGCAGTACGACGAAGCGCAGCGCCTGCCCGCTGCTGAGCCCGAGGGAGCGTGCCGCGGCCCGCTGGGAGGGATGGACGGACTCGATGCCCGCCCGGAAGACCTCCGCGACGTACGCCGAGTAGCTCAGTACGAGGGCGGTGCCGGCCAGCAGTACGGGATCGTTGGTCACCCCCTGCAGGCGCAGCGCCGGCACTCCGAAGACCACCATCAACAGGCAGATGATGAGCGGCAGTCCGCGGAAGAAGTCCGTGTACGCGGTGGCCAGCGCCCGTACCGGGAAGAACACCGGCCCGCGCAGGGTGCGCGCCACCGCGAGCAGCAGTCCGAGCGCCAGCACGGCGGCACCGCACACCGCCAGCAGCCGCAGATTGAGCCACAGGCCCTCCATGACCTGAGGGAACGCCACGCGCGCGTAGTGGGCGCTGAAGAACGTCTCCTTGGTGCGGTCCCAGCCGGGGGAGTTGGTGATCAGGACGAACAGCACCGCGCCCGTCACGAGGGTGCTGACGGCGGCTATCGCCGTCGCGCGCCGGGCGCGGGCACGCCGGTGGCGGTCGCGGGCGACGCGGCGCTCCGAGGGGACGTAGCCGTCGTCGCTGCCGGGCTTGGCGAGCCTGTTGTCCAGCGTCTTGTCCAGCGTCACTTGAGCACCGGTGCGTCGACGGCGTCGGAGAGCCACTTCTTCTCCAGGGCGGCGAGGGTGCCGTCCTTACGGAGAGCGTCCACGGCGCCGCTCACGCACGAGGTGAGCGCGCTCTCCTTGTCGAGGACGAGACCGAACTGCTCCGGCTTGTCGCCGGAGTTCGGGAACTGACCGACGACCTCCGCCTCCGGCACCTCGGCGCCGGTGATGTAGAAGGCGGTGGGCAGGTCCACGACGATGGCGTCCACCTGGCCGCTCTTGAGCGCCGACTTGGCGAAGTCGTTCTTCTGGTAGACGGCGGCCGACTGGGTGGGCTTCACCAGGTCATTGATGAAGTCGAGGCTGGTGGTGCCCACTTGGGCGCCCAGTTTGACGCCCTTGAGGTCGGCCACACTCGTCGCCCGTGCGGCCTTCGACGACTTCAGGGCGACGACGGCCTGGCGTACGTCGTAGTAGCCGGAGGAGAAGGCGACGGCCTTCTTGCGCGACTCGCTGATGGAGACCTGGTTGATGTCGAAGTCGAACTTCTTGGCGCCGGGCGCGAACGAGGTGTTGAACGGCACGGTCTGCCAGACGACCGCGTCGCGCCCGTAACCGAGCTGCTCGGCCACTGCGTACGCCACCGCCGACTCGAACCCCTTGCCGTTGGACGGCTCGTCGTCGGCGAACCAGGGGGCGTACGCGGGCTTGTCGGTGCCGACGGTCAGTTTTCCCGCCGCCTCGGTGTCAAGCCCGCCGGGTGCGCAGGACTCCGCCGTGTCCTGCTTGCCGGACGCCTTGTCGGACGCCTTGTCGTCCGGCTGCGGGGAGCAGCCGGTGAGGGCGGCGCCGAGGGCGAGGGCGGAGCACAGAGCGGTGACCAGGGAACGGTTGACGAGATGCATAGCGGGAGACTCGCAGTGCTCGGGCCGGTCTGTCGAGAGATCACGGCAGCTGTCCGCATATTGGGAACGGGTGTTGCGGCGCTGTGAACAGCACCGCGACACCCGCCTGTTACGTGAGCCCGGGGCCGTACTGCGGAGCCGTACTCGTGCCATCTGGGGCCGTACTGCGGAGCCGTACAGGATCCTCAGACGAAGCGCGCCAGCACGTTGTACGGATACGGCAGCGGGCGGGCGCTGGCCTCGTCCAGGCGGCTCGTCTGGGCCGCCGTCAACTCCCAGCCCACCGCGCCGAGATTGTCCGTCAGCTGGTCGAGTGTCCGCGCGCCGATGATCGGGGCCGTGACTCCCGGGCGGTCCAGCAGCCAGCGCAGTGCCACCTGTGAGGGGGTGCGGTCCGACTCGGCGGCGACGGCCTGGACCGTCTCCACGACCCGCCAGGTCTCCTCGTTGTCGCGGCCCCGCCAGCTCTCGCCGTCGCCGTGGGACTCACGGCTGCCGGGCGGGACCGACGTCATGCCCCGCTGGTACTTGCCGGTCAGCCAGCCGCCCTGGAGGGGGCTGTACGGGATCACCCCGACGCCCGCCGCCTCGCTCTGCGGCAGCAGCTCCCACTCCACCTCGCGCGCGAGGAGGTTGTAGATCGGCTGGAGGCAGACGTACGGCGCCCAGCCCCGCCGGTCGGCCACGTCGAGCGCCCGCTGGAGCTGGCCGGGGGAGACGTTGCTCGCGCCCAGATAGCGGACCTTGCCCGCCGTCACGAGAGTGTCGAGCGTGCCGAGGGTCTCCTCGATCGGGGTTCGGAAGTCCCAGACGTGCGTCTGGTAGAGGTCGATGTAGTCGGTGCCGAGCCGCCGCAGGCTCGCCTCCACCGACGCGATGATGTGCTTGCGACTCAGCCCGGCCTCGTTGGGGCCATCGCCCATCGGGAGGGCCACCTTCGTCGCGATGACGAGCCCGTCGCGGTCGCGCCCCTTCAGCCAGCTGCCGAGAACTTCCTCCGAGACGCCCCGGCCGTACGCGTCCGCCGTGTCCAGGAAGGTGCCGCCGGCTTCCGTGAAGGTGTCGAGGATGCGATGCGCGCCCGCCTCGTCGTCCTTCGTGAAGGTCATCGTGCCGAGACAGAGTTCGCTGACGCGGAGCCCCGTCCTGCCGAGAGTTCGCTGCTTCATGGTCCAGACGTTAGGCGTTCGAGCGCACACCAGGGCATGGATTTTCCTTGCCGCAGAACTCCCTACCTGCCCTTCCGCTCCTTTCCTTCCCTTCCTGCCCTTCCGGTGGCCGGAGTTCAGCCGCCCGCGAGCACCGCGCACGACTCCGGCGGCAGCCGCAGCACCCCGTCAGGGCCGGGCGGCTCCACCGGCTCCCAGGCCACCAGCACCTGGCCGGTCCGGCCGCCCAGTGGGATCTCGACCGGCCGCGCGGAGAGGTTCAGCGCGATCCGCAGATCGCCGCGCCGGTACGCGAGCCAGCGTGCGCCCTCGTCGTACGCCACCTTCACCGTCGCCAGGTCCGGGTCGGACAGGTCCGGATGGCTGTGGCGCAGGGCGATCAGGTCGCGGTGCCAGGCGAGCAGGCGGGCGTGCGGCTCGCGGGCCGCCTCCGTCCTGTCCAGGCACGAGCGGTCGCGCGTGGCGGGATCCTGCGGGTCGGGAATGGACTCGGCCGCCCAGCCGTGCGCCGCGAACTCCCGCCGTCTGCCGTTGCGTACGGCCTCCGCCAGCTCCGGGTCCTGGTGGTCGGTGAAGAACTGCCAGGGCGTACGCGCGCCCCACTCCTCGCCCATGAAGAGCATCGGTGTGAAAGGCCCCGTCAGTACGAGCGTCGCGGCGCACGCCAGCAGACCGGGGGAGAGCGTCGCCGACAACCGGTCGCCGAGCGCGCGGTTGCCGATCTGGTCGTGCGTCTGGGCGTAGCCGAGGAAGCGGTGGGAGGAGGTCCTGCCGGGGTCGACGGGGCGGCCGTGCGTCCGGCCCCGGAAACTCGAATACGTACCGTCGTGGAAGAAGCCACGGGTCAGGGTCTTGGCCACCGCGGCGACCGGCCCGGCCGCGAAGTCGGCGTAGTAGCCCTGCGATTCGCCGGTGAGCGCGGTGTGCAGCGCGTGGTGGAAGTCGTCGTTCCACTGGGCGTGCAGCCCGAGACCGCCCTGCGGGCGCGGCGTGGTCGTACGGGGATCGTTCAGATCGGACTCGGCGATCAGGAACAGCGGCCTGGCCAGCTCCGCCGAGAGCGCGTCGACGGCGGTGGACAGCTCTTCCAGGAAGGTCAGCGCGCGGGTGTCGGCGAGGGCGTGCACCGCGTCGAGGCGCAGCCCGTCGAAGCGGTAGTCACGCAGCCAGGCGAGCGCGCTCTCCAGCAGATACGCGCGGACCTCGTCCGAGCCGGGGGCGTCGAGGTTGACGGCCGATCCCCAGGGGGTGTGGTGCGTGTCGGTGAAGTACGGGCCGAACTGCGGCAGGTAGTTGCCGGACGGGCCCAGGTGGTTGTGCACCACGTCGAGCACGACGCCGAGGCCCAGCCCGTGAGCCGTGTCGACAAAGCGCTTCAGTGCCTCAGGCCCGCCGTACGGCTCGTGCACCGCCCACAGCGACACACCCTCGTACCCCCAGCCGTGCGTCCCCGGGAAGGGGCACACCGGCATCAGCTCGACATGCGTGATGCCCAGCGCGGCCAGTGGGGCGAGGTGGGCCCCCGCCGCGTCCAGGGTGCCCTCGTCGGTGAACGTGCCGACGTGCAGCTCGTAGAGGACCGCGCCCGGCAGCGGCCGGCCGCGCCACGGCGTGGACCACTCGTACGAGTCATGGTCGACGACCGCGCTGAGCCCGTCGGGGCCGTCCGGCTGGCGGCGGGAGCGGGGGTCGGGCAGCACGGGGCCGTCGTCCAGGGCGAAGCCGTAGCGGGTGCCGTCGGCGGCGGGCGCCTCGGCGGTCCACCAGCCCTCGCGCAGCGGGTCGCGGGTCATGGTGTGGCCGGTGGCGTCTCCCAGGTGGAGCGTGACGCGGTCCCGCGCCTGCGGTGCCCAGACCTCGAACTGCACGAGTCGTCCCCCTCTGTCGCCGATGTCGTCGGCACTCATCACCCACATAGTGACAAGAGTGCAGGCAGGAGGCTCGGTGATCGCGTCGTTTCGGAGGACACGACCGGATCCGGCCAGATGCGTCCCGCGGCCGGATCGGTCCGGCGGCTGGGTCGGTCCGGTCGGACCGGCCCGGTCGGATCCGACCGGGCCGACCGGGCCGGCCCGACCGCTCAGACCAGGTTGATCCGCTCCGTCGCCACCGGATAGCCCGCGCGCGCGAATTGCGCGGCCATCGGGAAGTTCCCCCGGTCCGTCGCGCCCGCGATGAACGTCGCCCCGTTCTCCGCCAGCACGTTCGTGCACTCGACCAGCAGGTCGTACGCGTACCCGTGACCGCGCTGCTCCGGTACGACCCCGATGAACGCGACGCACGGCCCCGACGGGTTGTGCGCGGGTACGTGGATGCCGACCAGCTCGCCCGCCGGGTCGTACGCCAGCTGCCACCACTCGCGCGGCGACGGGCACCAGCGGAAGAAGTCCAGCTCCTCCTGGGCGGCGCTGTCCGCCCCCGACTTCTCGATCGCGCGCAGCGCGTGCGCGTCGAGCGTGCCCGCCTGGACGCGGCGCAGCACGTCGAAGATCACGTCGTCGTCCGGCTCGGGGCGGAACTCCAGCCGGCCCGGCCGCGCCGGCAGCGCCAGATCGGACGTCCACCGGTAGGTGAAGCGCTCGACCAGCGGCTTCATCCCGGCGGCCCGTGCGGCGTCCGTCCGGGACTCGACGGCCGCGCGGAGCTTCGCGTCCTCGCGCCAGCCGGCGGGCGCGATCAGCTCGTACTCGACGTTCCACGGGGCGCGGCGGAGCAGTTCCGCGCCCGCCTCGTCCTCGCCCTCCGCGATGTCGAGCCAGTTGAGCACCAGCGGCTCCCGGTCCTCGGGCCCGCCCCACCAGGCGGCGCGGGCCACGACGACGCCGTCGCGCAGCGCCACCCAGCTCCACTCCGGGCGGTAGTCGCCGCCCTCGGCGACGGTGCGGTACTCGACTCCGGTGATCGCGCGGCCGACGAGTCCCGCGTCGGGCAGCGAACGGAACAGCGGAGCTTCGGAATCGGCGATCTGACGGAAGACCGGATCGGTCATGTAAGTGAGCCTCCAGGAAGGGGCGCTCACCGTAAACGACCGGCAAGTGGCCGGTCGAACCAATTTTGTCACCGTGCGATGGCCGTTCTGGACACCTCACCGACTCGGCCCGACAATCAGTCATGTGACGTCCTCGTTCGAGTTCCACACGTATCCCGCGCGGCTCTCCGACGCCGAGCGCGACCGTGTGCTCGCGGTCCTGAGAGAAGGAGCGGCACAGGGCAAGCTGTCCCACGACACCTTCATCCGCCGCATGGATCTCGCGCTGGCCGCGCGCAGGTCCGACGAGCTGCAGGTGCTCACGGCCGACCTGGACACCGACGGCCGCTGGACACGGCGGCTGTTCGGCGCGGTGGGGCGGGCGTCCGCGTTCTCCGTACGGTTGCGCAGGGCCTGGCAGGTCGAACGGCTGCCGAAGCTGTTGCTGCCCGACCCTGGCCCGATTCCGCTGCGTATCGGCCGCGACCCGATGAACGGGCTACGGCTCAGCCACGACACCGTCTCCCGGCTCCACGCCGAGCTGGGTATGCAGGGCGGGCGGTGGATCCTGCGGGATCTGGGGTCGACCAACGGCACGACGGTCAACGGGCGCCGGGTGACGGGGACCGTCGTGGTGCGCGACGGCGACATGGTGAGCTTCGGCCAGCTGAGCTACCGGCTCGCGGCGAACTGAACGGCGCCCCTCGCGGCGCCGGTGCCGCGCCGAACCGCGCGCCGAGCGGCCCGCCGAACCGCCCACCCAGCGGCTTTCCGTAGCCGCCTGCTGGGGAAAACCACAGGCAGGTTCTGCGGTGTACCCCAGTGACCCGGATACACCCCGGGCGGGAACCTGATCATCAACAGCGGATCAGGTTCGTCCAGGGGGAGGTGCCCGCCATGTCGGGCAGAGAGCAGTTCACCGTCAGGGTCGCGCGCTGGTGCGCGACCCACCCATGGCGCGCGGTCGTCGGGTGGGTCGTGTTCCTCGCGCTCTGCGTCGGCGCGGGCGCCGCCGCGGGCACGAACAAGGGGAAGTTCGAGGACTTCTGGGTGGGCGAGGCGGGCCGCGCGGAGGCCATGGCCCAGCACAGTGGTCTCACCCCCGCGCCCCAGGAGGACGTGCTCATCACCTCGCGCGGGGGGCCGCTCGACACCCGGGCCGCACGGGCCGCATCCGGCGCCGTCGAGCAGCGGATGGAGAAGCTGCCGGCCGTCGTGTCCGTCGCCGGCCCGGTCGCCTCCAAGGACGGCGGGTCGCTGCTGGTCACCGTCACCCTGCGCGGCGACAAGGAGACCGCCAAGACCGACGTCGACGCGCTGCTCGCGCAGACCGAGGCCGTACGCGACGCACACCCCGGTCTGACGATCGAACAGACCGGTAGCGCCTCCATCTCCAACGGAGTCAACGACAAGCAGGGGACCGACCTTCAGCGGACCGAGATGATCAGTCTGCCGATCACGTTCATCATCCTGTTCGTCGTCTTCGGCACCGTCCTGGCGGCCGGGATCCCCCTGCTGCTCTCGGTCTCCGCGATCGGCGGCGCCATCGGGCTGTACGGGCTGGCGTCCTGGGTCTTCCCCGACGCGGGCGGCGCGGTCATCAGCGTCGTCTTCATGCTGGGCATGGCCGTCGGTGTCGACTACTCGCTCTTCTATCTCAAGCGGGCCAGGGAGGAGCGCGAGCGGTCCGGCGGCACCATCAGCCATGTCGCCGCCGTGGAGCTGGCCGCCGCCACCTCGGGGCGCGCGGTCGTCGACTCCGGACTCGCCGTCGTCCTGGCGCTCGGCGGACTCTACGTCGTGGACGACGTCATCTTCTCGTCCATCGCCACCGGCGCGATCCTGGCGACGCTCGTCGCCGTCGCCGCGTCACTGACCGTACTGCCCGCGCTGCTCGCGAAGCTCGGCCCCCGGACGGACGGCAGGAAGAGCCGCCGCGCCGGACGTCCGGGCGCCGACGGCTCCCGGATGTGGACGGCCATGCTGCGCCCGGTGATGCGCAGGCCGCTTCTCACCCTCATGGCTGGCGTCGCGGCGACAGCGGCCCTCGCGCTGCCGGCGCTGGGCCTGGTCATGGGTACGGAGGGCAAGGAGACCTTCCCGGACAGCGTCCCGTCGGTCGCCGCGTACGACAAGCTGACGGAGGCGTATCCCGCCCGGGGAATCGCGCATCTCGTCCTCGTGAGGACGGACGACGCGCACGCCGACGAGGCACGGACAGGGCTGCGGCAGCTCGCCGCCCACACCCAGGGTGATCCGCTCTTCGCCCAGGGCGGTCCGCCGAAGCCCGTCGTGTCGAAGGACGGCCGAACGGCCCTGCTGCGGCTGCCCGTTCCGTACACGCAGAACTCCGACGAGGCGAAGCGTTCGCTGACGCGCGTACGGGACGTACTCGTCCCCGCGACGGTCGGGCGGGTCGACGGCGCCGAGACCGCCGTCTCCGGGGAGACCGCCGGCGGTGTGGACTACGCGGCCCACCAGGAGGGGCGACTGCCCTGGGTGATCGTGCTCGTCTCGCTCACCACCCTGGTCATCATGTACGCGGCCTTCCGCTCCGTCGTCCTGGCCCTGCTGGGCGTGGCGCTCAACGTGGCAGCCGTCGCGGTCTCCTGGGGTGTCCTCGCGCTGGTCTTCCAGGGGACGTGGGCCGAGGGACTGCTCGGCTTCGACTCCACCGGCTTCGTCGGCTCCCGCAACCCGTTGATGATCTTCACGATCCTGGTGGGGCTCTCGACGGACTACCAGATCTTCGTGGTGAGCCGGATCAGGGAACGGGTGCGGCGCGGGGTGCCGACACGGGAGGCGGTGGTCGAAGGCATAGCCGGTTCGGCGAGTGTCGTCACGAGCGCGGCGGTCATCATGGTCTCGGTCTTCGTCAGCTTCCTGTTCATCGACCGGATCGAGATGAAGCAGATCGCCGTCGGGCTGACGGTGGCCGTGTTGTTCGACGCGATCGTGCTGCGCGCGCTGATCCTGCCGTCGGCGATGGCGCTGCTGGGCGACCGGGTGTGGTGGCCGGCCAAGCCGGAGCGGCTGCGCGAGGTGGCCCCGGCGCCGGCTCCGGTGCCGTCCGGAGCGGTGCCCGGTGCGGCGGCGCGCGGGGACCGATGATTTCCGCCGCCGCGGACGGTCATGACCTTGTATGTGCGTATCGGACGCATGGACAAGAGGGAGGCACACCTCATGGCAGCCCAGAGCAACATCACCGGACTCGGCGTCATCCTCGGCAGCACGGACCCCGAACCGCTCATCGAGTGGTATCGCGCCGCGCTGGAGCCGTTGGGTGCCCGCTGGGACGAGCACATGCTTGTCGTCGGACAGGAGACGATCATCGGTTTCGACCGGCGTGACGACGTCGCGGACAAGGCCGCGGAGCCCGGGAGGCACCTGATCAACATCACGGTGCGCGACATCCGAGCGGCCGAGAAGCACCTCAACACCCTCGGAGTGACCTGGGTGCGGCCGGTCGAGGACGTCGGGGGAGGGTGGATCTTCTCCACCGTCTCGGACCCGGTCGGCAACTACCTCCAGATCCTCCAGGCCCCCGCGGCGCCCTGAGGCGGATCGTCACACGGCATCAGAGACGTTCGGCCCGACGAGATGGACGCCGAGTACCCCCCTCCCACGCCGTCGCCCGCGTGGTGGGGGGCGCCCGCACCGCTACTCGCGGCGGGACAGCAGCGCCACCGGGCTCGCCGACAGCAGCTCCGTCAGGGAGATCGGGCCGCCCGGGAACTCGCGGTCCGGGGACAGCGCGTCCGTCCAGCGGCCCGCCGGGAGTTCCAGCACCGTGCCCGACCAGCCGCCCGCCGCCGCCAGGCGCAGGGACAGCCGGGTGACCGCCGTGATGACCTCGCCCGAGCGGGAGAACGCGGTGCAGTGGTCGGCCGCCGGGCCCGTCGCGGTCAACGGTGTGTACGTGGCCGACTCCGCGAAGGCGTGCGGGCGTTCGCGGCGCAGTCGCAGGGCCGCCACCGTCAGCACCGTCTTCTCGTCGGGCGGGCCCGTACGGAAGCGTTCGCGGTTGTCCGGGTCGACCAGGGCCAGATACTCCCGCTCCGTCCGCTGATAGATGTCCGGCACGCCCGGCATCGTGAGATGGACCAGCGCCGCGCCGAGCGTGTTCGCCCTTACGTACGGGGCGAGTTCACGGGTGAGCCGGGCCACCGCCTCGCGCGGCCGGCCGGCCGGGCCCGCCGCGACGAAGTCCCGTACCGCCTGCTCGTACACCGGATCCGGCTCCGTCCAGCTGGTGTGCAGCCCCGCCTCCCGTACGGACTTCAGCAGCGCCGGCTCCATCCTGGCGCCGTCCGGCGGCGCCTCCGCCGGGGTGAAGCCGATCGCCGTCTGCCAGGCCTGCCAGGCCAGTTGGGCGTCCGGCGCGGCGACCCCCGCCAACTGGCGCAGCAACGCGTCCCACCGCTCGGGGCACTCGGACAGGACGCTGATCCTGGCCCGTACGTCCGCGCTGCGCTTGGTGTCGTGCGTGGTCAGTACGGTGCCGGTGGCCGGCCAGTCGCGGGCGAGGCGCGCGCAGTAGTCGTGGAAGCGCTCCGGGCTCACCGCGGGCCGCCCCGGATCGCCGCCGACCTCGTTCGCGGACAGCAGCGGCACATGGCGGTAGAACGCCGTGTCCTCCACGGCCTTGGCGCGCAGCGCGGACGACGTCTGGGCGAAACGCGCGCAGAACGCGGTCCGGTCGGGGCCGCCGCCGAGCCTGCCGAGGGCCAACTCCCGTACGACGTCGACCGCCGCCGCCTCCTCCGGTACCGCGAACGCCGCCTTCGCCTGCCGCGCCGCCTCCTCCGACACCGCGGCCTCGTCTGACTTCCGGCAGGGGCCGCCCGCGACCGTGTAGGGCCGGTAGACGGGCACCCGTACCAGCAGCTCCCTGATCGCCGTCCGCAGCGCCCACGGCGCGTGGTCGCGCAACGTGACGTCCGCCGCGCAGATCCGCTCCGCGATCCGGGCCAGCGCCCCCGTCTCGGCGGCCAGTTCGTCGATGACGACCTTGTACATCGCGCGCCGCACGGTCGCTTCCCAGTAGCCGCCCCGGTCGCCCGCGGGCCCGGTGAAGTCCCGGAAGCGCTGCGCCAGTTCGTCGGCGCCGACCGGATCGGTGAACAGCCCGTCGATACGGTGCAGCGCGTCGTACCCTGTCGTGCCCGCCACCGGCCAGCTCGCGGGCAGCGGTTCGTCACCGGTGAGGATCTTCTCCACGACCGTCCAACAGGCCCCGCCCGTGGCCTCGTTGAGGCGGCGCAGATACGCCTCCGGGTCGGCCAGTCCGTCCGGATGGTCGATCCGCAGACCGTCGACGACCCCGTCCCGTACGAGTTCGAGGATCTTGGCATGGGTCGCGGTGAAGACCTCCGGGTCCTCCACCCGCACGCCGATCAGCTCGGAGATGGTGAAGAAACGCCGGTAGTTCAGCTCGGTGCGTCCCAGCCGCCACCACGCGGGCCGGTAGTGCTGGGCGTCGAGGAGCGCGGGCAGCGGCAGCTCCTCCGTGCCGGCGGCGAGCGGGAAGCTCTGCTCGCCGTGGTGCAGCATGCCGTCCTCGACCCGCAGTCCGGCCAGTTCACCACCCACCGGCCCCGGCAGCACGGGCAGCAGCAACTTCCCGCCGCCCGCCTCCCAGTCGATGTCGAACCACCGCGCGTACGGGGACGCCGGACCCTCCCGCAGCACCTCCCACAGGGCCCTGTTGTGCCGGGGCGCGGTCGCCATGTGGTTGGGCACGATGTCGAGAACGATCCCGAGCCCGTACTCGTGGGCCCGGTCGGCCAGCTTCCGCAGCCCCTCCTCGCCGCCCAGCTCGGCGCGCACGCGCGAGTGGTCGACGACGTCGTATCCGTGGGTCGAGCCCGGTACGGCCTCCAGCACGGGTGACAGATGGAGGTGCGAGACCCCGAGCGCGGCCACGTACGGCACCGCCTTGGCGGCGGCGGCGAAGGGGAAGTCCGGCTGGAGCTGGAGTCGGTAGGTGGCAGAGGGCGTCATGCGAACGTACGTACCCCGCTGAGCGGCTTCTGTGTCATCCGCTCATGCATTCGGCAGCCCGGCCCGACCAGGGGCCCGCCCGGAGACCTGCCCGGAGACCTGCCCGGAGACCTGCCCGGGCCCGCCCGAGGGGCGGGCACGACCGGGGCGGGGCACGGACCCGCACCCCGCCCCGGTCCCGGTCACACCTGCCGCATCAGCACGGTCATGCTGCGGCCGATCATCGTGATCCGCTCGCCCGCGTCCACCTTCGGACCGTCCCCCGGCGGCACGCCCTCCGGCCGGGCCGTGTCCACGACGATCCGCCACTGGCTGCCGTGATGCGCGGGCACGGCGAATTCCAGCGTCTCCGCGCTCGCGTTGAACATCAGCAGGAACGAGTCGTCCGAGATCCGCTCGCCACGCGGCCCCGGCTCCGAGATGGCCTGCCCGTTCAGGAAGACCGACATGGCCTTCGCGTCGGTCGCGTCCCAGTCGCCCTGGATCATCTCTTCACCCTCAGGGGTGAACCACGAGATGTCCGACAGCTCGTCGTGCGTCCCCTCCACCGGACGGCCGTGGAAGAACCGCCGCCGCCGGAACACCGGATGGTCGCGCCGCAGCCAGACCATGGTCTGGGTGAAGGCGAGCAGGCCCTTGTTCTTCTCGTCGCCCTTCTCGGGCCAGTGCACCCAGGCGACCTCGTTGTCCTGGCAGTACGCGTTGTTGTTGCCGCCCTGCGTACGGCCGAACTCGTCACCGTGACTGAGCATCGGCACGCCCTGGGACAGCATCAGCGTCGCGATGAAGTTGCGCACCTGACGGTCGCGCAGCTCCACCACCTCCGGATCGTCGGTCTCCCCCTCCGCCCCGCAGTTCCACGAGCGGTTGTGGCTCTCGCCGTCCCTGTTGCCCTCGCCGTTCGCCTCGTTGTGCTTGTCGTTGTAGGCGACCAGGTCGTGCAGGGTGAAGCCGTCGTGGCAGGTGGTGAAGTTGATGGACGCCAGCGGGCGGCGCCCGTCGTCCTGGTACAGATCGGACGAACCGGTGAGCCGGGACGCGAACTCCGCCAGGGTGCGCGGCTCGCCCCGCCACAGGTCGCGGACCGTGTCGCGGTACTTGCCGTTCCACTCGGTCCACAGCGGCGGGAAGTTGCCCACCTGGTAACCGCCCTCGCCCACGTCCCACGGCTCGGCGATCAGCTTCACCTGGCTGACCACCGGGTCCTGCTGGACCAGGTCGAAGAACGACGACAGCCGGTCCACCTCGTGGAACTGGCGGGCGAGTGTCGCGGCGAGGTCGAAGCGGAAGCCGTCGACATGCATCTCCTCCACCCAGTACCGCAGCGAGTCCATGATCAGCTGGAGCACGTGCGGACTGCGCATCAGGAGCGAGTTCCCGGTGCCGGTGGTGTCCGTGTAGTAGCGCGGGTTGTCGGCGCCGAGCCGGTAGTAGGAGGCGTTGTCGAGGCCCCTGAAGGAGAGCGTCGGGCCCAGATGATTGCCCTCGGCCGTGTGGTTGTAGACCACGTCGAGGATCACCTCGATGCCCGCCTCGTGCAGCGCCTTCACCGCCTGCTTGAACTCCAGCACCTGCTCGCCCCGGTCTCCCCAGGAGGCGTAGGTGTTGTGCGGGGCGAAGAAGCCGATGGTGTTGTAGCCCCAGTAGTTGTTGAGGCCCGCGTCCACCAGCCGGTGGTCGTTGACGAACTGATGCACCGGCATTATTTCCAGCGCGGTGACACCCAGCTCGGTCAGATGCTCGATCACCGCCGGATGGGCCAGCCCCGCGTACGTACCGCGCAGCTCCTCCGGCAGATCCGGGTGCAGCATCGTCAGGCCCTTCACATGGGCCTCGTAGATGACGGTGCGGTGGTAGTCGGTCCGCGGGCGGCGGTCGTCGCCCCAGTCGAAGTACGGGTTGACCACGACGGCCGTCATCGTGTGCGGCGCCGAGTCCATGTCGTTGCGCGAGTCCGGCTTGCCGAAGTGGTAGCCGTACACCGACTCGTTCCAGTCGATGCTGCCGCTGATCGCGCGGGCGTACGGGTCCAGGAGCAGCTTCGCCGAGTTGCAGCGCTGCCCGTTCTCGGGCGCGTACGGCCCGTGGACCCGGAAGCCGTACCGCTGACCGGGCATGATGCCCGGCAGGTAGGCATGCCTGACGAAGGCGTCTGTCTCGCGGAGCTCCACCGCCGTTTCTGAACCGTCGTCGTGCAGGAGGCACAACTCGATCCGGTGCGCGGCCTCTGAGTAGACCGCGAAGTTGGTTCCGGCGCCGTCGTACGTGGCGCCGAGGGGATACGTCTGTCCCGGCCAGACCTGCATAGATATGACTCTTCCACTTCTGATCCGGGTGCTGGGGCTTTCTTCGATCAGATACTCCCCGAAAGAGGCGCAACCTCCTAGGAGGCCGTCGCCGAAGCCGGGCCGGAAGCAGTCGGGCCGACCCGGCGGGTCAACTTCGGGTTCCCGGAGCACCACCCCGTTGCCGGACCGTGTCCTGACGTCGTATATGGCCGGATTCAGACCATACGCCGCCCCTCAGCCGACCATCCGTCACCAGGCCCAATCGCTATGAATCATCCCACTCCGGCCGAGATCGGCACACAGAACGTCCGGCCGCGCCTGGGGAGTTGAGAAACGAGCCTGTGCATCCGGCTGCGTCTCCTCCCGTTTGCGCAGTACCCTTCCTTGATCGTTGAAAGGGGAGGGAAGGCGGTGCGCGGGTGAGCTCGGGAGGGCTGGAGCTACCCCCAGGTGACCCAGGTCACGAGGGGGTTTCCGGCGACATCCCGCCCGGAGCGGTCTCCCTCGCACGGCCGATGGAGATCGGGGCGGAACTGGACTGGGGCCCTGAGGCCTGGACCGAGGTGCGCACGCGCGCCCAGCGGGCCGGCCGGGCCTATATCTGGCTGAATCTGGTCGAACAACGGCTTCGTGCGGTCGTCTCGGCGATCCTCAAGCCCATCTACGAGCCGGTGCACGGCGACGACTGGGTGGTGGCCGCCGCCGGACCGGCGGGGCAGGAGTGGGTCCAGCGCGCCGTCGCCGTCCGCGAGGTCTCCAGGCGTAAGGGCTATCTGCTCGACCCGGCCGACGACAACGTCCTGAGCTTCCTGACGCTCCCGCAACTGCGGGAGCTGATGGTCCAGCACTGGCCCGGCTTCCAGCCGTACTTCGACGACCGCAGGGACGTCGAGCTGGCCCTGGACGAGCTGGAGGTGGCCCGTAACGTCGTCTCCCGCAACCGGGCGCTGTCCGAGGCCGTCCTCGCGCAGGCCGAGCGGGCGTCGGCGCGGCTGCTGGAGATCTTGGGCAACGGGACGCCCGTGCCGTCCGCCGAGCGGCTCAGGGTGGACGCCGTGGAGGACCTGGTCGGCGACCGGTACGCGGACGTGGTCTCCGTCCACCCGGACCGGGTCCGGCTCCAGCGGCAGATCCCCGCCGAGGACCTGTTCGGGGGCGCCCGGCGCCTCGACGCGGTCGGGATAGGCCTGAACCTCCTCGTACAGAACTTCTCCGGCCGGCGCCTCGTCCGGCTCGCCGAGTCCGGCTGCCGGATACGGCTGCTCTTCCTCAACCCGGCCAGCAGCTCGGTCAAGCGCCGGGAGCGCGAACTGGGTCTCAAGAAGGGCGAGCTGAGCCGCTCCGTGGAGATGAACATCCTCCATATGCGCCGGGTCCGCTCCCGGCTCCGCGACCCGGGCGCCTTCGAGATCCATGTCTTCGACGAGACCCCGCGCTTCACCGCGTATCTGGTCGACGGGGACGGCGCCGACGGGCTGGCGGTCGTCCAGTCGTATCTGAGACGGGCACGCGGCATGGAGGCGCCGGTGCTGGTGCTGCGGGGTGCGGGGCGGGACGTGGTGCGGGTCGGCCAGGACATGGAGCACGGGCTGTTCCAGACCTACCGCGAGGAGTTCGAGTCGGTGTGGGCCGACTCCCGCCCCGTCTCCTGACGCCGTGGACATCCGGCTGACGTGTGACGACGCGCTGAAGCCGCGTCAAGGCTCGCTCAATCCGGCGTTGTCAGTGCCGCGTGCGAAGGTGAATGTCGAACGGGGAGAAGCATGAAGGAGGACCGGGATGGGCTGGCACGGGGAGCCGTTGGTCGGATTCGATCTGGAGACGACGGGTACGGAGCCGCTGGAGGCGCGCATCGTGACCGCCGCGGTGATCGCGGTACGGGACGGTGCGGTGGAGGAGCGGCGGGACTGGCTGGCGGACCCGGGCATCCGGATCCCGGAGCAGGCGTCGGCGATCCACGGGGTCACCAGCGAGCGCGCGTCGGCGGAGGGCCGGCCCGCGCGTGAGGTGGCGGACGAGATCGCCGCGACGCTCGCCGGCTACTGGACACGGGGCGTACCGGTCGTGGCGTACAACGCGTCGTTCGATCTGACGCTGCTCGCGGCGGAGTTGGCGCGGCACGGGCTGCCGTCGCTGAACGACCGGACGGGCGACGGGCGGATCGGCCCGGTGATCGATCCGTACACGATCGACCGCGCCGTGGACAAGTACCGGCGGGGCAAGCGGAATCTGGAGGCGGTCTGCACCGAGTACGGGGTGGTGCTGGACACCGCGCACGACGCGGGCGCGGACGCGCTGGCCGCCGTGCGGGTGGCGACGGCGATAGCGGGCCGCCACCGCCAGGTCGCGTCCCTGACGGCGGCGGCGCTGCACGAACAGCAGATCGCCTGGTACGCGGAGTGGGCGGCCGACTTCCAGAGCTTCCTGCGCCGCAAGGGCAACACGGACGCGGTGGTGAACGCGGACTGGCCGCTGCGGGAGCTGGTGCCGGCGGCGGGCTGAGCCGGCTCAGGTCCTGCGACCACCCGCCGGGCCGTCAGAAGGGGTACCAGCGGACCTCGGGGTCACCGTCGCGCAGCGACGCGACCCGGCGGCGGAATTCCGTGAGCGCCTTCGGGTTCGTCGGGGCGTGCTGCGCCACCCAGGCGCAGCTCGCCGTCTCACGGGCGCCGCGCAGCACGGCGCAGCCGGACCAGTCGCGTACGTCCCAGCCGTAGGTGTCCGTGAAGGTGTCGTACGCCTCCGAGGGCATGCCGTACCGGTCACGGGACAGCGCCATCACCACCAGGTCGTGCTCGCGCAGATCGGTGGAGAAGGTCTCCAGGTCGACCAGGACCGGTCCGTCCGGGCCGACATGGACGTTCCGGGGGAGCGCGTCGCCGTGGATCGGGCCGGGCGTGAGGTGCGGCGTGAGCGCCGCGGCGGCGGTGGCGAAGCCGTCCCTGCGCTCGCGCAGATAGCCGGCGTCGGCCGGGTCGATCGCGTCGCCCGCGAGCCGCAGCCACCGCTCCACGCCGCCGAGCAGTTCCCTGCGGGGCAGCTCGAAGGGCGGCGCGGGCAGGGCGTGGACGAGGCGGAGCAGGGCCGCCAGATCGGCCGGGCCGGCGGGGCGTACGGCGTCGGGCAGCCGCCGCCAGAGCGTCACCGGGTGGCCGTCCACCGTACGGACCTTGGGCTCGGCCGCCCGGACGGCCGGGACGCCGTTCTCGGCGAGCCAGTCGGCGACGGCCAGTTCACGCTCGGCACGCTCCAGCAGCTCGGGCGCGTCGGCGAGATTCCGGCCGACCTTGACGACCAGGTCGCCGACGCCGAAGACCGCGTTCTCGCCCAGCGCCAGCAGCTCGGCGTCGCGCGCCGGCAGGCCCGTGGCGTCCAGTACGGCGCGCGCCCGTGCCTCGTCCATCGAAACTCTCCCTCTGTCCTGCCGTTCGTGGTCCCAGTCTCGCATTCACGCAGGTTGGCTTGACGAACGCACCGCTCGTCAGCACGATGACGGGGGCCGCAAGACACCCCCTCGGGCGGCCATCCCCACAAAGCCGCCCGAAGGAGCCGAATCCGTGACACTGGCGACCGCAAAGGCGCGGTCAGGCAAGAGAACACCGGAGGGCGGGCGGCCACGGGAGAAGGTGGTCGACCGCGGTGCCTGGTTCCTGGTGCTGCCGGCCCTGATACCGATCCTCGTCCTCAGCGTCGGCCCCCTGCTCTACGGCATCACGCTGGCCTTCACCGACGCGCAGTCCGGCCGCACCGAGCCCACCGAGTGGATCGGGACGCTCAACTTCCAGGACCTGTACCACGACACGCTCTTCTGGGAGTCCTTCCGGATCGGTCTGCTGTGGGCGGTCGGCGTGACCGTTCCGCAGTTCGTGCTCGCGCTCGGCCTCGCCCTGCTGCTGAACCAGCGGCTTCGCTTCCGCTGGCTCGCGCGGGCGCTGGCGATCATCCCCTGGGCCATGCCCGAGGTCGTCGTGGGCATCATGTGGCGCCTCGTCTACAACGCCGACGCCGGAATCCTCAACGAGACCATCCGCGACTTCGGCCTCGGCGACGGCCGCGACTGGCTCACCGGCCTCGCCACCGCCCTGCCCGCCGTGATCGTCGTCGGGATCTGGGCCGGTATGCCGCAGACCACCGTCGCCCTGCTCGCCGGGCTCCAGAACACCCCGGACGAACTGCACGAGGCGGCGGCGCTGGACGGCGCGGGCGCCTGGCGCCGGTTCCGTACCGTCACCTGGCCCGCGCTCAAGCCGGTCGCCCTCGCCATCACGGCGCTCAACTTCATCTGGAACTTCAACTCCTTCGCCCTGGTCTACGTGCTGACCAGCGGCGGACCCGGCGGCCGTACCCGACTGCCCATGCTCTTCGCCTACGAAGAGGCCTTCCGCTACGGCCAGTTCGGCTACGCCGCCGCCATGGGCTGCGTCATGGTCGCCGTGATCTCCGTCCTCCTCGCCTTCTACCTGGTGGGACGTCTCAAGTCGGGGGAGGAGAAATGAGTCTCCGCACCAGCAGACCGGCGCGCGCCGGGCAGTATCTCGCGCTCCTCTGCTATCTGGTCTTTCTCGCCTTCCCGTTCCTGTGGCTGATCTCCACCGCCTTCAAACCGGCGCGTGAGCTGGGCAGTCTGCACCCCACCTGGATCCCCGACAGCCCGACCCTGGAGAACTTCCGGCAGGCGTTCGACGAGCAGCCCCTGCTCAGGGCCGCCGGCAACAGCCTCACCGTCGCGCTCTCCGCCTCGCTGATCGCCGTCGTCATCGCGACACCGATGGCGTACGTGATGGCCCGGCAGCGCAGCAGGCTCGCGACGGCGGCGACCGGCTGGGTCGTGATCAGCCAGGCGTTCCCGTTCGTCCTGGTGATCATCCCGCTCTTCCTGGTGCTGAAGAACCTCCATCTGATCAACTCGCTGTTCGGGCTGATCATGGTGTACGTGGTGTGGTCCCTGCCGTTCGCGCTCTGGATGCTGGTCGGCTATGTACGGGCCGTACCGGCCGAGTTGGAGGAGGCGGCGGCCGTCGACGGCGCCGGCCGGCTCCGTACGCTCGTCTCGGTCACGGCCCCGCTGCTGGCGCCGGGCATCGTCGCCACCGCGATGTTCGCCTTCATCACGGCGTGGAACGAGTTCTTCTTCGCGCTGGTCCTGCTCAAGAGCCCGGAGAAGCAGACGCTGCCGGTGATCCTCACCCACTTCCTCGGCGCCGAGGGCGTCGCCGACCTGGGACCGCTCGCGGCGGCGGCGTTCCTCGCGACGATCCCCTCGCTCGTCATCTTCGCGATCATCCAACGACGGATCACGGGCGGCATGCTCGCCGGGGCGGTGAAGACCTGATGCGTACCAGAGCAAGGTGGGTGGCCGCCGCGGCCACCCTCGGACTGCTGCTCGCCGGCTGCTCGGGCTCCGACAGCGATTCGGCGGACGGGCGGATCACCCTGCGCTTCCAGTCCCTGGCCTGGCAGGACGAGTCGGTCGAGGTCAACAAGGAGCTGGTGAAGGAGTGGAACGCCGCCCACCCCGACGTGCGCGTCGAGTACGTGCAGGGCAGTTGGGACAGCGTCCACGACCAACTGCTCACCTCCTTCGAGGGCGGTGAGGCGCCCGACATCATCCACGACGCCTCCGACGACCTCGCCGACTTCGCGTACGGCGGCTATCTCGCCGACCTCGACGGGCTGCTGCCCGACCGGCTGAAGCGGGACATCCCGGAGCGCAGCTGGGAGACCACGGAGTTCGGCGACGGGGTGTACGGCGTGCCGTTCCTCCAGGAGCCGCGCGTGCTGATCGCCAACAAGAAGATCCTGGAAGCCTCCGACGTCCGGATCCCGACGGTCGAGAAGCCGTGGACCTGGGCCGAGTTCAGGGCGGCCGCCAAGGAACTCACGGCGGGAGAGGGGCGGAAGCCGGGGGCGGGGCAGGCGGAGTACGGGGTGGCCTGGCCGCTCAAGGACCCGGTCTCCGCGACGCTCAACCTCAGCCGGTCCACGGGCGGGCAGCTCTTCCACCGGGGCGCGGACGACAAGGTGACGATTCTGTACACCGAGGCCGACGCCGAGGTTCCCGCCGTCATCCGCGACCAGGTCAACAGCGACGGCAGCGCGTCGGGTGCCACGCTCGGCATGGGCGGTTCGGACACGCTGCCGGGGTTCTTCGGGGGGAAGTACGCGATGGTGCCGCTCGGCTTCTCGTACCGGCAGCAGATCATCCAGCAGGCGCCGAAGGGCTTCGAGTGGACGGTGCTGCCGTCGCCCGCCGGGGCCGACGGCGCGACGCAGGGCGTCAGCCCGCAGACCCTGTCGGTCTCCGAGGACACGCGGCACAAGGAAGAGGCCGTCGCCTTCATCGACTTCCTGCTCCAGCCCGAGAACATGGTCCGCCTCGCCCAGGGCGACTGGATGCTGCCCACCAGTACGGCGGCGCTCGCCGACCCGTCCCTGCACACCGAGAAGGACGGCTGGTCGACGGGCGCCGCGCTCGCCCGCGAGCTGCTGCCGGCGCCCGCGCAGTCGGTGCGCGGCTATCCGGAGTGGAAGGACAAGGTCGCGACGCCGGCGCTCCAGGAGTACTACAGCGGCTCGATCGACCGCGCCGAGCTGGAGAAACGGCTGGTGAAGGACGGCAATCTGGTGCTGGCCCGCTATCAGCGCTGATCCGGGCCGGGCGGCCGGGCGCCGGTCGGCGAGCGCCGCCTCCCGGTCGCCGGCCGTCGCTCAGGCCGAACCGGCGACCCCGACGACATTGCCCTCGGGGTCGGCGAAGTGCCCGACCACGAGGGTGCCGGGCGCGGGGTGCGCGGGCTCGGGGCCCATCCGGCGGGTTCCGCCGAGCGCCTCCGCCTTCCGGAGCGCGGCCTCCACGTCGGGTACGCCGATGTAGAAGAGAACCTGTGGCCGGAAGCCCGCCCCGCCGGCGACCCCGCCGTTGATGCTGGGCACGGTCCCGTCCGTGGCCTCACCCGGCACGGGATTCGCGCTGCCGTACACGAAGCCGTACTCGCCCGGCCGCGACACCACCGGCGTGCTCGCGTCCCCCAGGTCGAAGTCCCAGCCGAACAGCTCTCCGTAGAAGGCGCGCAACTTCGCGGGGTCGGCGCCGACGATCTCGAAATGCACCACTGGCAGTCCCATGACCGTTCCTCTCCTCGTACCTCGTACGTCCCTGGTGGACGTCCCACAGCGAGGTCGGAGCCTACGGACCGATCTCCGCGTCCCGCTGCATTTCCGGCGGAAAGTAATTCCGGTTGTGCGAGACGATCCGGCTCGTCTAGCGTCCGGGGCATGGGTAGCAACTTCATGGCGATCGTAGAGACCCGCTCCTTCCGGGGCTCCGTCGCCGCCTTCACCCGGCTGCGGCGCACCCCCGGCGCCCTGACCGGACCGGGGATCCTCGACCGCTGACATACGGCGTCCCCCCGCGCACCGATCTGTGATCGGTGCGCCGCTCCACCCTGCTCCGGTCAGGGCCTTCGTCTGCCCACGAAGCCCTTTCAGGAGACAGGACGCAGGCCATGGCCCGCAGCCGGCAGCAGCACCGATCCCGCACGCTCTCGCAGAACTTCCTCACCGACCCCGCCACCGCGGCCCGCCTCGTACGCGCGGCCCGCCCCGACCCCGCCGGGCTGCTGCTCGAAGTCGGCCCCGGGAAAGGCGCGTTGACCACCGCGCTCGCACCGCACTGCCGCGAGCTGCGCGCGTACGAGATCGACCCCGGGCTCGTCCCGGGACTCCGCTCCGCCCTCGCGGCCACACCCCATGTGCGGGTGTACGAGCGGGACTTCGTCGCCGTACCGCCGCCCCGCGAACCCTTCGCCGTCGTCGGCAACGTGCCCTTCTCGCGTACCGCCGACATCGTCGACTGGTGTCTGCGCGCGCCCGCGCTGACCGACGCCACGCTCATCACCCAGCTCGAATACGCCCGCAAGCGCACCGGCGACTTCGGGCGCTGGTCGCTGCGGACGGTGGAGACCTGGCCGCACTTCGACTGGCGGCTGCTCGGCCGGATCGGGCGGCGGGAGTTCCGCCCGGTGCCGCGCGTGGACGCGGGCATCCTGCGCGTCGAGCGGCGCCCGCGCCCGCTGCTGCCGGCCGACCGACTCGCCGACTACCGGCGGCTGGTGGAGGTGGGTTTCTCCGGGGTCGGCGGGTCGCTGTACGCGTCACTGCGCCGGGCCGGCCACCCACGCCGACGGCTGGACGCGGCATTCGACGCGGCGCGCGTCGACCGCGCCGAGATCGTCGCGTTCGTGCCGCCGGGGGCGTGGCTGACCCTGCACTCAGAACTGAACGAGACGTCTCGTCTCGTTTGATGTTACGGTGGGGGCATGACGTCACCACAGCGTGCCCATATCGCCATGTTCTCCATCGCCGCCCACGGGCACGTGAACCCGAGCCTCGAAGTCATCCGGGAACTCGTCGCCCGTGGGCATCGCGTCAGCTACGCGATCCCCGCCGCCTTCGCCGAGAAGGTCGCCGTCACCGGCGCCGAGCCGGTGATCTACACCTCCACCCTGCCGATGGACGACGACCCCGACGCCTGGGGCACCGAGCTGATCGACAACTTGGAGCCCTTCCTCGACGACGGAATGCAGTCGCTGCCCCGGCTGGCCGAGCTGTTCGGAGGCGACCGCCCCGATCTCGTCATCAGCGACATCACGTCGTACCCGGCGCCGATCCTGGCTCGCCGGTGGGGCGTCCCGTATCTCCAGCTCTCACCGAACATGGTCGCCTGGGAGGGATACGACGAGGAGGTCGCCGCTCCTCAGGACGCCCAGCTCGCCGAGTCCGAGCGCGGCCGGGCCTACGTCGCCCGCTTCCAGGCGTGGTTGGACGAGAACGACATGAACCTGCCCCTGGGCCGGTTCGTCGTCCATCCCGATCGCGCGATCGTGCTGATCCCGAAGGCACTCCAGCTGTTCGCCGACCGGGTGGACGAGTCCGTCTACACCTTCGTCGGCGCGTGCCAGGGGGAGCGGGCCGACCAGGGGGAGTGGGAGCGGCCGGCCGGGGCGGAGAAGGTGCTGCTGGTCTCGCTCGGCTCGGCGAACACCAAGCAGCCCGACTTCTACCGCGCCTGCGTCGAGGCGTTCGGCGCACTGCCCGGCTGGCATGTCGTCCTCCAGATCGGCAAGTTCGTCGATCCGTCCGAACTGGGCGAGATCCCCGACAACGTCGAGGTGCACTCCTGGGTGCCCCAACTCGCCATCCTTAAGAAGGCCGACGCGTTCATCACCCACGCGGGCGCCGGCGGCAGCCAGGAAGGGCTCGCGACCGGCACGCCGATGGTCGCCGTACCGCTGGCCGTCGACCAGTTCGGCAACGCCGACACGCTCGTCTCGCTCGGCGTCGCCCGGCAGCTTCCTATGGAGGAGGCGACGGCCGAGGCGCTGCGGGAGGCGGTCACCGCGCTCGTGGCGGACCCCGAAGTCGCCCGCAGGGGCGCGGAGATCAAGCGGGACATGGCGAAGGAGGGCGGTACGGGCCAGGCGGCCGACATCATCGAGGCCGCGCTGCCGACGACCGGCTCCTGACGTCCGGCCCGACTCCTGACGTACGAGACAGCGCGCCGCACGCCCGGCCGGGGAGACCGGTCGGGCGTACGGCGCACTGTGCATGGGACGTCCGTGCGGGGGCTGGTGCGTCAGACCCGTACGGGATCGGGCTGCTCGCCCGCCTTCCTGTAGCCCTCGCTGTCGGACCCGGACCCGGACCCGGACTCCGCTCCGGCGTCGGACTCCACCTCCGCGACCACCGACTCGTCGTGCGTCAGGTCGGGCAGCCACCGCAGCCAGCGGGGGAAGTACCAGTTCCGCTCGTCCAGCAGCGCCATGATCGCCGGGAGCAGCACGCCCCGGATGATCGTCGCGTCGATCAGCACCGCCGCCGCCAGACCGACGCCCATCTGCTTCATCGACTGCATCGACAGCGTCCCGAAGATGGCGAACACGGCGACCATGATCACTGCCGCGCTCGTCACCACCCCCGCCGTGGTCACCACGCCGTGGGTGATCGCCTCACGGGTGGTACGTCCCTGCAGCCGCGCCTCGCGGATCCGGGACACCACGAAGACGTGGTAGTCCATCGACAGCCCGAACAGGATCACGAAGAGGAACAGCGGCAGCCAGGAGATGATCGCCCCGACGCCTTCGGCGCCGACCAGCGACGCGCCCCAGCCGTGCTGGAAGACGATGGTGAGGATGCCGTAGGCGGCGCCGACCGACAGCAGGTTCAGCACGATCGACGTCACCGCGATCGTCAGCGACCTGAAGCAGAGCAGCATCAGTACGAAGGCGAAGATCACGACGAAGGCGAAGACGGGCGCGACGGCCCCGACGAGTTGGTCGTTGAAGTCCTTCGACCCGGCGACCTGACCGGAGATCGGCGCCTCGACGCCGTCGACCGTGCCCAGCGTGTCCGGCCGTACGGTGTCCCGCAGCAGCGCCAGACTCTTCTCGGCCCGGTCCTGGTCCGAGCCGCCGACCAGCGGCACATCGATGATCGCGATGTTCTGCGCGTCGTGCGTGACGATCTCGACGGGCCCCTGCGAGGCGCCCGAACTCACCGCCTCCGTACGGAAGTCGGCGAGCGCCTGCCGTACGGGCGCCGCGTTGATGTCGTCCGCCCGCACCACGACCTCGGCCGGTTCGGCACCGCCCGGGAAGGCCTCGTTGACCCGCTCGTACGTCTGGACGATGGGCAGCGAGTCGCCGAACTCCTGGTCCAGCGTGAAGTTCTGCGTCTGCATGCCCACGGCGGGCAGGGCGATCGCGACGAGCGCGCCCGCGGCGACCACCAGCGACAGCTTCGGCCGGCGCAGTACGCGGCCGAGTACCGCGCGCCAGAACCGGCTCTCACCGGTCCCGCCGCCACCGGCTCCCGCCGCGGTGGCGGCGCGCTGCTTCTTCGACTGCTTGAGGCGGTTCAGGAAGGGCACCCGGCCCCGCTCCACCCGCTCACCGAGCAGTGACAGCAGCGCGGGCAGCACGGTCACCGAACCGACCATCGCCACCGCGACCACCATCAGCGACGCGAGACCCATCGCCTTGAACTCGGCCAGCCCGGTGAAGAGCATGCCCGCCATGGCGACACAGACCGTCACACCGGAGACGATGACGGCCCGGCCGCTCGTCGCCGCCGCGATCCGCAGCGCCGTCGCGGCGTCGCGCCCGGCCTCGCGCTCCTCGCGCTCACGCCGCAGATAGAACAGGCAGTAGTCGACGCCGACCGCCAGACCCACCAGCAGCATCACCGAGTTGGCCGTGTCGGTCATCGGCATGACATGGCTGACCACGCCCATGAGCCCCATCGTCGCCATGATGGCGGTGAGCGCGAGGGCGACCGGCAGCAGAGCGGCGACCAGGGCGCCGAAGGCGATCAGCAGAATTCCCAGCGCGACCGGCACGGCGGAGATCTCCGCCTGCTTGAAGTCGTCACCGAACGCCTCGTCGAAGGTCTTGTTCATGCTGGCGCCGCCCAGCTCCGCGATGCGCAGCGTGTCCTTGTGCTGCTCCTGCACGCCCTCGACGGCCTTGAGCACCGGCTCGACGCGCTCGCCCGAAGTCCCCGGATCGCCGCGCATGTTGAACTGCACCAGCGCGCTGCGCCCGTCCTTCGAGATGGTCTTCGTGTCGTACGGCGAGGTGACGTCGGCGACCTCGCCCGTACGCTCGACCGCCGCCATGACCGCGGCGACCCCGGCGCGGAACTCCTTGTCGGTGGCGGACGTTGACGAGTCGACACCCTGGACGAGAACCGACTCGCTCACCGGTTCATCGAGACCCCCGTCCTCGATGATCCGTTCGGCCTGGCTGATCTCGCCGGACATCTGCTCGCTGTCCTTGACCTCGACGGTGCCCGCCGCCGAGCCGAGTCCCATGGCGAGTACGACGAACAGCACCCAGACGGTGACCGCCGTCCACCGGTGCCGCGCGCTCCAGACACCGGCACGCGCCGCGATCCCACGCGGCGCGGACACCGCACCCGGACGCGTCCCCGGACCCGCTTCCGGACCCGCTTCCGGGCCCGCCCCCGGGCCCGTTCCCGACGGCGTACCGCGGTTCCGTCGTCCCCGTCGTCGTCTCTCTGTCGTCCCCATCGCCGGTCCGTCCCCTCGGGCCTGAGAGCGGCCGTGCGCCGCGATCTCCTTCTCGAATTTATGGTCGGATTCCGGCCTTCTCCTCCTGCTCCCCGGTGACCCGGAGGGTGCGAAATCTCCTCCTCATGGGGTGGGCACATCCCTGACAAGAGGGATCGAAGCCCCTTACAACTAACGCGCCACGGACGGAGATCGCGCGCCCGGTCCGAGTTGCGTACGGATGGCCGATTTCGTATTAAGAAACGTTGTTTTCTAAGTCACAGCAGCCTGAAGGTCTTGATCTGAGCGCGACAATCGGCCAAGGTTTCGAATCAGCCCGCCGGAAGTTCTTCGTCCGGCGAGCCATCCCCCCACAAATGCTCACGAGGAGAACCCTCTTCATGACAACTCATAAGCGCGCCACCCGGATGAGACTCACCGCGGCGATAACCGCAGTGGCAGCCGTGGCCGGTATCACCGCCTTCACCTCCCCCACGGCGGGGGCGGCCACCCCCCTCGGCACGGTGTACGGGGCCGACGCCAAGGGCGCGGTCGCGGGCAGCTACATCGTGATGCTGGACCAGAAGGCGGACAAGAAGGACCTCGCCGCGGAGTACGGCGGCAAGCTCAACCGCACCTACAAGTCCGCCATCAACGGCTTCTCGGCCAGCGGCCTTTCGGAGACCGAGGCCAAGCGCCTCGCCGCCGACCCGGCCGTCTCCAAGGTCGTCCAGAACAAGAAGTTCTCGATCAGCGCCACCCAGGACAGCCCGCCGTCCTGGGGCCTGGACCGGATCGACCAGACCGCGACCGCCGGTGACAACGCCTACACCTACCCGGACAGCGCGGGCGAGGGCGTCACGGCGTACATCATCGACACCGGAGTCCGCGTCAGCCACGCCGACTTCGAGGGCCGGGCGTCGCTCGGCTACGACGCGGTCGACAACGACGAGAGCGCCGACGACGGCAACGGCCACGGCACGCACGTCGCCGGCACCGTCGCGGGCGCGGCCCACGGCGTCGCCAAGAAGGCGAAGATCGTGGCCGTCCGGGTCCTCGACGACACGGGCAACGGCACCACCGAGCAGGTCGTCGCCGGCATCGACTGGGTCACCGCGAACCACAGCGGCCCGTCCGTCGCCAACATGAGCCTCGGCGGCGGCGCCGACCCCGCCCTCGACGAGGCCGTCCGCGCGGCCATCGCCTCCGGCGTCACCTTCGGCGTCGCGGCGGGCAACGACAGCAGCGACGCGAGCGCGACCTCCCCGGCACGCGTCGAGGAAGCCATCACGGTCGCCTCGTCCGCCGTGGACGACACGCAGTCGTACTTCTCCAACTACGGCCCGATCGTGGACATCTACGCGCCGGGCTCCGACATCACGTCGAGCTGGAACGACAGCGACACCGGCACGAACACCATCTCCGGTACGTCGATGGCGACCCCCCACGTCGTCGGCGCCGCGGCGGTGTACCTGGCCGGACACCCCGACGCCGCCCCGGCCGACGTCGCCACCGCCCTGACGGACGGTGCCACGCCCGACGCCATCACCGACGCCGACGCGAGCACCCCGAACAAGCTGCTGAAGGTCGTCGAGTAGCAGGGCGGTCCAACACGGCGCAGGGCAGCACACAGCACAGGACCGGCGGTCGTCGCGCTCTCCCCCACGGGGCGCGGCGGCCGCCTTCCGCATGCCGGAGCGGTCCCGGCCGCCCGCCGACCTATCGTGGACCCATGACGACGACCAGGTACGGGGCACTGCTGCGCGGAATCAATGTCGGCGGGAGCCGGAAGGTCCCGATGGCCGCGCTGCGCGACGTGCTCACCGGCCTCGGCCACAGCGACGTCGCGACCTACCTCCAGAGCGGCAACGCCGTCTTCACCGACACCACCGGCGCCGACGAGTCCACACTCGCCGCCGCGCTCGGCGACGCCATCCACGAAGAGTTCGGCTTCCCCGTCGAGTGTCTGGTGCGCGACGCCGCCTATCTGAAGGCCGTCGCCGACGACTGCCCCTTCCCCGCCGCCTCGCTCCAGGGCAAACAGCTCCACGTCACCTACTTCTCCGAGGCGGTGGCCCCCGACCGCTTCGCCGCCGTCGACCAGGAGTCGTACCGCCCCGAGGAGTTCCGGCTCGGCGACCGGGCGCTGTATCTGTACGCCCCCGACGGCCTCGGCCGCTCCAAACTCGCCGAGGCGCTGTCCAGGCCCCGCGTGTACAAGGGCCTGATCGCCACCTCCCGCAACTGGAACACCGTCGTGAAGCTGGTGGAGCTGACCCATGACTGAGTCGCCCGCGGTCGTCGCCGCCATCGAGGCCGAACTGCGTCTCCTCGACCCGGCCGTCCGTTCGACGGCCGAGCTGATCGGGGAACTGCTCCACCCGGAGTTCACCGAGTTCGGCTCGTCGGGCAGGCGCTGGGACCGCCACTCGATCATCGTGGCGCTCACCGCGCACGACGCGCCCGCCGCCCGGCCCGTCACGACGACCGAGATGCGGGGTGTCGAACTGGCCCCGCACCTGGTGCTGCTGACCTTCGACACCGAGTACAAGGGGGTCTGGGCCCACCGGAGCTCCCTGTGGATGCTGACCGGCGGAAGCTGGCTCCTCTACTTCCACCAGGGCACGGTCTTCGCGCCGGACCGGCCCTGATCACGTGTCCTGACCGCGTGCCCCGACCACGTGCCCCGACCGCGCGAGTGATCGAGGGGCGGCATTGTCGTGGACGGGGGTGCGGAGTTACCGTGACGGCATGTACTCCCGGCGCCACATCGACCTGCTGCGCGTCGCCGGCGCGCTCTGTCCGGCGTCCGGCGACGCCGCCCCGCGGCACACGGCCCCACCGCGCACCGCCCTCTGACGCACCACCCCCGCTGTCCGTTCCGGGGGTGACGACTGTCCGGCGCGCGTGTCCATCCCGCCGAGTTCCCGTACTCCCGGACAGCAGGAAGCGGTACCTCCCATGCCTGTGTCTCCCACGCCCCTGTCCCCGCCGCCTTCGTCCCCTCCGCACCTCCATCTCGCCGTCGCTCTCGACGGCGCGGGCTGGCACCCCGCCGCCTGGCGCGAGCCCGCCGCCCGGCCCGCCGAACTGTTCACCGCCCGCTACTGGACCGATCTGGTGGCCGAGGCCGAGCGCGGCCTGCTGGACTTCGTCACCTTCGAGGACTCCCTCAGCCTCCAGTCGTCCCGCCCCGACGGACCGGACGGCCGCACCGATCTCGTACGCGGCCGGCTCGACGCCGTACTGATCGCCGCCCGGGTGGCACCGCTGACCCGGCACATCGGGCTCGTCCCGACGGCGCTCGTCACCCACACCGAGCCGTTCCATCTGTCGAAGGCGATCGCCACGCTCGACCACGTGAGCCGTGGACGGGCCGGGATACGGGTCAGGGTCTCCGGCCGCGCCGACGAGTTCGCGCACGTCGGACGCCGTACCGCCCCCGCCGGACCGATCACGCCCGCGGCGATCCGGGAACTGTTCGCCGAGGCGCGCGACTACGTCGAGGTGCTGAAGCGGCTCTGGGACAGCTGGGAGGACGACGCGGAGATCCGCTCCGTCGCCACCGGCCGCTTCATCGACCGCGCCAAACTCCACTACATCGACTTCGAGGGCGCCGAGTTCAGCGTCAAGGGCCCCTCCATCACCCCGCGTCCACCGCAGGGCCGGCCGCCCGTCGCCGCACTGGCGCACGACACCGTGCCGTACGAACTGGTCGCCTCGTCCGCCGAGATCGGGTTCGTCACGCCGCGCGACGCCGACGACGCCCGCGTGATCGTCGCCCGGATCCACGACGCCCGGTCGGCGGCGGGCCGTGCCGACGAGACGGTGCACATCTTCGGCGACCTCCTCGTGTACCTGGACGACGTCCCGGGGGCCGCGGCCGACCGCCGGGACCGCCTGGACGAGCGGGCGGGCGCCGCGTACACGAGTGACGCCCCCGTCTTCACCGGCACCCCCGCCGAGCTGGCCGACCTCCTCCAGGAGGGACAGGCGGCCGGGCTCACCGGCTTCCGGCTGCGGCCCGCCGCGCTGCCGCACGACCTGGAGCGGATCACCCGCGGACTGGTGCCCGAACTGCGGCGCCGGGGCGTCTTCCGTACGGCCTACGGGGCGGACACCCTGCGCGGGCTGCTCGGCCTGCCGCGCCCGGCCAACCGGTACGCCGCGGCCTGAGCGCGCGCCCTGCCACGCGTCACCTGACTCCTGACGACTCGAAGGACCGCATTCTCATGAGTAAGCCCGTCAAGCAGATCCACCTCGCCGCCCACTTCCCCGGCGTCAACAACAGCACCGTATGGAGCGACCCGGCCGCGGGCAGTCAGATCGACTTCAGCTCCTTCACCCACTTCGCCAGGACCGCCGAGCGCGCGAAGTTCGACTTCCTCTTCCTGGCGGAGGGGCTGCGGCTGCGCGAGCAGAACGGGGAGATCTACGACCTGGACGTCGTCGGCCGCCCCGACACCTTCACCGTCCTGAGCGCGCTGGCCGCCGTCACCGAGAAGCTGGGCCTCGCGGGCACGGTCAACTCCACCTTCAACGAACCCTACGAAGTGGCGCGGCAGTTCGCCTCGCTCGACCATCTCTCGGCGGGGCGCGCCGCGTGGAACGTGGTGACCTCGTGGGACGAGTTCACCGGCCAGAACTTCCGGCGCGGCGGCTATCTCGCGCAGGAGGACCGCTACGAGCGCGCCAAGCAATTCCTCTCGGCGGCATGGGAGTTGTTCGACTCCTGGCACGGCGACGAGATCGTCGCCGACAAGGAGTCCGGTCTCTTCCTCGCCCACCCGGACCCGGGCGGCTTCGACCACCACGTGAGGCAGTTCGACATCAGCGGCCACTTCAACGTGCCGCGCGGACCGCAGGGCCGGCCGGTCATCTTCCAGGCGGGCGACTCCGACGAGGGCCGGGAGTTCGCGGCGTCGGCGGCCGACGCGATCTTCACCCGGCACGGCACGTTCGAGTCCGGGCAGGCCTTCTACGCCGACGTCAAGGGCCGCCTCGCCCGGTACGGCCGCTCCCCGGACGAGCTGAAGATCCTGCCCGGCGTCACCTTCGCCCTCGGCGACACCGACGCCGACGCCAAGGAGAAGGCGGCCGTGATCCGCCGGCAGCAGGTGAGCGGCCAGACCGCGATCCGGCTCCTCGAACAGCTGTGGAACCGCGACCTCAGCTCCTACGACCCCGACGGGCCGCTGCCCACCGTCGACCCGGTCCCCGGCGAGAACACCGTCGCGCGGGGACGGGCGAGCGTACGGATGCACCGCGACCCGCTCGCCACCGCCGCGCGCTGGCGCGCCCTGGCCGACGAGAAGGACCTCTCGATCCGGGACCTGATCATCGAAGTGACGGGCCGTCAGACCTTCATCGGCTCCCCGGCGACGGTGGCCGCCGCGCTCAACGACTTCGTACAGGCCGACGCGAGCGACGGGTTCATCCTGACGCCCCATCTGACGCCCGGCGGGCTCGACGAGTTCGCCGACACGGTGGTGCCGCTGCTCCAGGAGCGGGGCGTGTTCCGTACCGAGTACGAGGGCGACACCCTGCGCGACCACCTCGGTCTCCGCACCCCCGTGACCGCCGGCCAGTCCGCCGCCCACTGACAAGGAGCACCACCGTGGCCACCACCGCCCGCACCCCCCTCGCCGTCCTGGACCTCGTGCCGGTGTCGTCCGGGTCCACCCCCGGCCAGGCCCTGCGCAACAGCGTCGACCTCGCCCAGCAGGCCGAACGGCTCGGCTACGCCCGGTACTGGTTCGCCGAGCACCACCTCAACCCCGGCGTCGCGGGCACCTCCCCGGCGGTCGTGCTCGCGCTCACCGCCGCCGCCACCTCCACGATCCGGCTCGGCTCCGGAGCCGTACAACTCGGCCACCGCACCGCCCTGTCCACCGTGGAGGAGTTCGGGCTGCTCGACGCGCTGCACCCCGGCCGGTTCGACCTCGGACTCGGCCGGTCCGGCGGCAGGGCGGAGTCGGCGACGCCCGCGCCGGTGCCGGAGCAGGTGACACCCGTCGTGGACGGCCGCACACCGAACGGGCTGCGTATCCCGGCCCGGTTCTCCGTCGCGAACCTGCTGCGCTCCCCGCGCTTCGCCCTGCACCGGAAACTGCTCCAGCAGCCGGGCGCCGAATCGCAGCCGTACGACGAGCAGATCGCCGACATCCTCGCGCTGCTGGCGGGCACCTACGCCACCGAAGGCGGCGTCGAGGCACACATCGTGCCGGGGGAGGGAGCCGATCTCCAGGTGTGGATCCTGGGCAGCAGCGCCGGTATCAGCGCGCAGGTCGGCGGGGCCAACGGCCTCCGGTTCGCGGCGAATTACCACGTCAGCCCGGCGACCGTGCTGGAGGCCGCCGAGGGGTACCGGGCCGCCTTCAAGCCGTCCGCCGAGCTGGACCGGCCGTACGTCAGCGTCTCGGCGGACGTCGTCGTCGCCGAGGACGAGGCCACCGCACGGGAGTTGGCCACCGGCTACGGCCTGTGGGTGTGCAGCATCCGCAGCGGTGAGGGCGCGATCCAGTTCCCCACGCCCGACGAGGCCCGCGCGCACCGCTGGAGCGATGCCGATCGGGAGCTGGTCGCCGACCGGACCGAGACGCAGTTCGTCGGCTCACCCGAGAGCGTCGCCGACCAACTGGAGGTCCTGCGCGACGCCACGGGGGCCGACGAACTTCTCATCACCACGATCACCCACGACCACGCGGACCGGGTCCACAGCTACGAACTGCTGGCCGAGGAGTGGGCGCGGCGATGACCGCGCGACCGGGCGGGGCGGCCCGGTTCGCGCGGCGCTTCCTGGTGGTCAGGCGGCGGTCTCCTCCTGCGCCGTCGGGTCCACGCCCAGCTCCTCCAGCAGCCGCTCACGCAGCGCGGCGTACGCCGCGCTGCCGTGGGCGCGCGGCGCGGGCAGCTCCACGGGGATGTCCGCGCCGATGCGCCCCTCCGCCAGGACGACCACGCGGTCCGCGAGGACGATCGCCTCGTCCACGTCGTGCGTCACGAGCAGGACCGCCGGGCGGTGCTTGGCGCACAGCCGGCGCAGCAGTACGTGCATCCGGATACGGGTCAGCGCGTCCAGCGCGCCGAACGGCTCGTCGGCGAGGAGCAGTCCCGGTTCGCGTACGAGCGAACGGGCCAGCGACACGCGCTGCTGCTCACCGCCGGACAGCTCGACGGGCCACGCCTTCTCCCGTCCCTCCAGGCCGACTTCGGCGAGCGCGGCCCGTCCGCGTTCCACCGGATCGGGCCCGTCGAGGCCGAGGACGACGTTGTCGAGCACCCGCTTCCAGGGCAGCAGCCGGGCGTCCTGGAACACGACGGAGACCGGCTCGGGGGAGCTGAGTTCGCCGGTGCCCGTGACGTCGTGGTCGAGACCGGCGAGCGCGCGCAGCAGCGTGCTCTTGCCGGAGCCGCTGCGGCCCAGCAGCGCGACGAACTCCCCGGCGCCGACGTCGAGATCGAGATGGTCGAGGACGTTCCGGTCGCCGAAGGAACGGATCAGATTCCTGATCTGTACGGTGCCGAGGCCGGTGCCGGCCGGGTGTTCGGCGGTCAGCCCGCCAGTGTGCGTCGCCATGACAGCGTCCTCCGTTCGACGAGACGTACCAGGGCGTCCGAGAGCAGCCCGAGGAGCCCGTACACGACCAGACCGACGATGATGACGTCGGTCTGCCCGTACGTCCGGGCCAGCTCCATCATGTAGCCGATCCCGCTGGTGGCGTTGACCTGCTCGACCACCACCAGGGCCAGCCAGGCACCGGTCACGGCGAACCGCATGCCCAGCAGGAATCCGGGCAGCGCGCCGGGCAGGACCACATGGCGCAGGAACGCCGTACGGCTCAGCCGCACCGTCTCGGCCAGCTCCACATAGCGGTTGTCGATGGTGCGCAGTCCGTTGTGCGTGTGGATGTAGACGGGCACGAAGACGCCCAGGGCGATCGTGATGACCTTCATGGACTCGCCGATGCCGAACCACAGGATCAGCAGCGGGATCAGCGCGAGGGACGGGATGGCCCGCTTGATCTGCACCGGGCCGTCGATCACCCCTTCGGCGATCCTGCTGAGCCCCGACACGAGAGCCAGGATCAGGCCCGCCAGAACGCCGAACAGCAGGCCGAGCGCGGCGCGTTGGGCCGAGGTGGCGAGATTGGACTGGAGCCGGCCGTTCTCGATCAGATCGCCCGCCGTCGTCACCACGGTCCAGGGGGCCGAGAGATTACGGGCGTCGATGAGGCCGGTGGCGGAGCCCGCCGCCCAGACGGCGAGCAGCAGCAGCGGGCCCAGTGCCCAGCCGTACGGGACGGGGCGCCCCAGACCGAGCCGGCGGCGCGGTCCGAGCCGCCGGGCGGCGCGGGAGCCGCGTGCTTTGCGGGAGATGTCCGCGGGTCGCGGTGCCGGCCTCAGCTCCGTGTCCGGGCCTGCGTCGGGGCCCGCGTCGGTTACCGCCGACTCGGCTTTGGACAGGGTGACTTCTTCGGCTGCTTCCGTGCTCATGATCCGGCTCCCGTCTTGGCCCCGGTGTCAGAGGTGTCCGCTCCGGTGCCCGCGATCGCTTCGGCCCCGACCTTCTCGAAGCGCCGGTCGAAGAGGATCTTCGCGTCGAACGACTTCTTGTCCGTCTCCTTCGACAGCAGGTCGACCGTCTTCTGCTGATTCGCGATGGTCTCCGTCCAGTCACCCGGAATGGCCGGGTGCCCACCGGTCTTGACCAGATATTCGCCGTCCTGGCGCGACAGCCCCTGGTCCTTCACGTAGTAGCCCTCGATCCACTCCTCGGGGTGGGTGTCGATCCAGACCTCCGCCTTGGCCCAGTACTTGACGAACTCCCTGATGGCGGCGGCCTTCTGAGGGTCACTCACCGACTCCGTCGGCACCCAGAGATGGCTGGGGTCGTCCCGCAGCCCGTGCGGGATCGTCTTGCCGCCGTCCTTGCCGTACTTCGCCGGATAGCGCTTGATGTTGACCCCGCCGAGCGGCGCGGCATCGACCTGCTTGCCGCCGAGCGCGGTCGGATAGACGTCGCCGGTGCTCGGCAACTCGACCAGCTTCACGTCTTCCTTGGTGAGTCCGGCCTTGGCCAGGATGCGCAGGACGAGCGCGCCCTGGGCCTGCCCGGGGCTGTACGCGATCCGCTTGCCGCGCAGATCCGCGAGGGTGTCGATGTCGGCGCCCGGCGCGATGCCGAGCTCGTATATCGGGTTCTTGATCGGGTCCGTACGGAACGCCGCGGCCACCAGTTTGGTGTCGAGCCCGGTCCAGTGCGCGTGGATCGACGGGATCTCGGCCGCCGAGCACACGTCCAGGGAATTGGCCCGGAACGCCTCGGAGCACTGCGGACCGCCGCTGAGATTCGCCCACTTCACCTTGAAGGGGAGTTTGTCTATCTGTCCGGAGAGCTTGAGCGCGACCTGGATCTCCGGACTGCCGATCGTGATCTCGGTGTCCGGATCCACCGTCTCCGGGATCTCGACGTCGGAGAGATCCTTCGAGGACGCGGTGGTGGTCGCGGTGTTGTCGGCGCAGCCGGTGAGCACGGCCGAGCTGATCAGGACGGTGGCGAGCAGGGCAGCACGGAGTGCTCTGGACATGTCTGTTCCCGGGTTCTCTGAATTGCTGGGACCTTCACGGCATGGGGCGGTGAGGTCAGCTACAGAGCGCGGTCGCGACGCGCATGAGATCGACGGCGCGTCGTTTGCTCAACCGCTGGGATTTGGACATGTTCGTGAAGCTAGTGGCGGTACGAAGCCATGGGCAAGAGGCCCGGTTCGAATATGCGATACGGCAACAATGGCTTCGTACCGCCGCTATACGCCTGACACAGAACCCGGTACGGAACCGGACAAAGCCATGCGTCAGTTCACCGTGACCGGGACCCTGATCACCGCGTCGAAGAGGTAGCCCTGTGTGTTGGGCACGGAGCGTTCGGGCTGGGTGTTGCCCGCCAGATCGGTGGCGCGCGCGAGGAGATGGGTCTGCCCCTTGGTGTGCGGGCGCCAAGGGGCGTACCAGCGCACCCAGTTGTTACGGCGCGGAGTGTCCCGCAGTTGCGCCCGCTGCCAGCGCGCCCCGCCGTCGGTGCTGAACTCGACCTGCCGCACGGGCGCGTGGCCCGACCAGGCGCGGCCGGTCAGCCGGTGGGTGCGCCCGGCGGCCAGCACGGTGTCCGGGGCGAGTTCGAAGCCGGACTTGATGGTCTGCCGGGTCAGCGGGGCGCTGCCCCCGGGCGGGTAGGAGGGGCCGAACAGCCGGTAGAAGTCGGTGTTCCAGGGCGAACTCAGCGGCTCGGCGCTCACCTCGATGTCGCCGACCCACTTGATGGACGCGATCCCCACCCAGGACGGCACGACGACCCGGACCGGATACCCGTGGTCGTACGGCAGCGGCTCGCCGTTCATCTCGTACGCGAGGATCACGTCGTCCAGCGCCTTCGCCACCGGCAGCGGGCGGCGCACCCGGCCCAGATTGACGCCCTCGGTGATGTAGTCGGCGTCGAGCCCGCGCGGCATCACGTCGACCGCGTGCCCGCCGATCCCGGCGCGGCGCAGCACGTCGGAGAGCCGCACGCCGCGCCACCGGGCGACACCGATCGCGCCGAGCGTCCAGGCGGTGCCGGAGGCGGCGTCGCCCTGCTGGGAGGTGTAGAAGCTGCGGCCGTTGCCGGCGCACTCGACGGCCACGTCGCGGGTGACGGAGGGGAGCCGGCGGAGCTGGTCGTACGTGAAGCGGGCCGGGCCGCCGCTCAGGCCGCTGCCCCACACCGTCAGGGTCCAGGCACCCTTGTCCAGCACGGGGGTCGACGTGTGGTTGCGGACGAAGAAATGCTCCACGGGTGTATGGAGGCCGGTGTCACGGAGGGCGGCGAAGTTGGCTTCGGCGTTGGTGCCGCGGATGGTGAACAGCTCGGGTGGGAGGGGCTTGACGATGCCGGGGGCCACGGCAGCGGGTGCGGCGCGCGGGGCGGCCAGGGCGGGCGTGCCCGTGGCGACCTGGGCGGCCACCGGGGCGGCCGCGAGCATCTTCAGTACGGAACGACGGGCAGGGGTCATCGCGGGACTCCTCGATGGAGGGGAGGAACGGGGGAGACCGGCCGGGAAACGGCGCGAGAAGCAGGCGTCAGCGACAACAACAGCGGCGCGGCGAAAGGCGCGACATGACAGCCATGCGGAAATCCTAGTACCACCGGGGGCCGCGTCAGGCGGTGTTCGCCCCGCTCGTGGACCGTCGGACGGCGACCATGGCGACGTCGTCCTCAAGACGGGCGTGGCGTCGCAGGTCGGTCAGGATGGCGTGGAGCATCGCGGCCGGGGGGTGGGCGGCCCAGTTGCCGATGCGTTCGGTGAGCGGGTAGAAGACGCCGACCGCGTTACGGGCCTCGATGAGGCCGTCGGTGTAGAGCAGCAGGGTGTCGCCCGGTGCCAGGTGGTGGGTCTCGACCTGCACGGGGTCGCTGTCGAGACCGAGCAGTCCGACCGGCAGCGACGCTCTCACGGCCGGCAGCTCCCGCGCGGTGCCGTCGTGCAGGAGGAGCGGCGCCGGGTGGCCGCAGTTCACCAGCCGTACCTCGTCGCCCTCACCGACGACCTCGACCACGACGGCCGTCACGAAGCACTCCCGTATGCGTTGCGCCGTCTCCGGTCCCTGCGCGCTGTCGCCGCTCTGGTCCGCCAGCTCGTCGGCGCGTATCAGGTCACGGCGCACCGCCTCGTCGAGAAAGGCGGGCAGATCGGCCAGGGCGACGCCCTGCCGGGCACCCTGGCGGAAGGCGTTCAGCACGAACAGCACGACTTCCAGGGTTGACAGCCCCTTGCCCTGGACGTCCCCCACGATCACCCGTGGTCGTCCGCCGACCATCGCACAGGCGTACAGGTCGCCGCCGAGCGTGGATTCCGCGTCGGACGCCAGATAGGTGGACGAGATCTCCATCGGACCGAGCCGGGATGGCAGTGGACGCAGGAGTGTCGCCTGCGTCTGGGCGGTCACCCGCCGTGACTGCTCCAGCTGATGGGTTCGTTTCTCCCGCACCGAGGCCGCCCCCACCGAGGCCACGCAGATGACCACCGCCGTCGCGAGGGGGACCGGCGCGTCCTCCCAGTTCAGCCGCCCGTTCTCGGCGAGGGCGCCGACGTAGGCCGGCACCATCGCCCCGGAGATCAACAGCACCGCTCGGGGGCCGGCGAACACCGCCGCCAGGGCGGGCAGCGCCAGCATCATGCCGCCGAGACGGATCCTGGACCCGCCGAACGCGTCGGCGATCAGCAGCACCGCCAGGATCGCGACCGCCAGACCCACGATCGCGTGCGGCCCTCGCCACAGCGCCTTGGAGTCGCGCCTCGGTGCGTCGACGGAAGGCATGTCTTCACGGTACTGCGATCTTGCCCGGCGGGCGCCGTCGGCGGGTGGCCCGCGCCGCCGCGAGGAACCCCCGCCGGACCCCCGCCGGACCCCCGCCGGACCCCCGCCGGACCCCCGGCGGGTCTCATCGGACCCGGCCGGATCTATCCTCGGCAGGAATCGAACCCCGGGTCGGGTCGAACGGAACGGAGTCGGGATGCGCTACATCATCATCGGGGCGGGCGCCGTCGGCGGCAGCATCGGCGGCCGGCTCGCCGAGTCCGGCCACGACGTCGTCCTCGTCGCGCGGGGCGCGCACCACGCGGCGCTGCGCGACCACGGTCTGCGGCTCACCACACCCGACGGCACCCGCGTGCACCGCCTGCCCGTGGTCGAGCGGCCCGACGAGGTCGAACTGCGCGCGGACGACGTCCTGTTGCTCTCGGTGAAGACGCAGGACAGCACCGCGGCCCTGGACGCCTGGGCGGCGCGGCCGGTCGCCGGCGGCGGGACGGCCGGCGAGACGCTGCCGCTGGTCTGCGCGCAGAACGGGGTGGAGAGCGAACGGCTCGCCCTGCGCCGCTTCCGGCACGTGTACGCCATGTGCGTCTGGCTGCCCGCCACCCATGTCGAGCCGGGCGTGGTCGCCGCCGGAGGCACCCCGTACACGGGCACCCTGCATATCGGCCGCTACCCGTCCGGCACCGACGGGACCGCCGTCCGGATCGCCGCCGACCTGGAGAAGTCCCGGATACTGGCGCCGGTCGTGCCGGACGCGATGCGCTGGAAGTACGGCAAGCTGATCGCCAACCTCGCCAACGCGGTGGAGGCCGTCAGCGGCCGTATCGTCGGCGACGAGGCCCGCGACCTCGCCGCGCGCACGTTCGCCGAGGGCCGCGCGGTGCTCGCGGCCGCCGGTGTCGAGGCGGTGAGCGGGGCGGAGCAGGACGAGGTCCGGAGCAGGATGAGCTTCGACCCGTACGCCGTGCCGGAGGGCGGCGGCGGGTCGTCCTGGCAGAGCCTCAGCCGGGGCACCGGCACGATCGAGTCGGACTACCTGAACGGCGAGATCGCGCTGCTGGGCCGGCTGCACGGCGTGCCGACACCGATCAACGAGACGCTTCAGCGCGTCGCCAACACCTTCGCCCGCGAGCGCCGCCCGGCGGGCTCGCTACCGGTCGACGAACTGCTGAGGATCATCGACGCCGGTGCGTGAGCAGGCTGGTGATGCCGCCGTCGTCCTCGGGAACGTCCCGTACGTGCTGGTAGCCGAGCCCCATGAGCAGTGACAGCGAGGGCGCGTTCGCGGGGTCGACGGTGGCGTGGACCTCGGCCAGACGGAGGGTGTCGTGCCCGTACGCGGTGAGCGCCGCGGCCAGCTCGCGGCCGAGCCCCCGGCCCCGGACGGCGGGCGTGAGCGCGTAGACCAGCTCGTGGCCGTCCAGCCACGGCTCGGGAGAGGGCTTGATCTCGGCGTGCCCCGCGTAGGCGCCGTCGTGCCGTACGGCCCACACGTCGAACCGGTTCGCGGGATACACCTCGGTGAAGACCCGCCCGAACAGCGCCCGGTCGGCGGCCTCGCTCTGCGGCCCGTCGCCCAGCCAGCGGGACACCCGGGTGTCCTGGAAGAGCGCGACGAAGTCGTCCTCGTCGGCGGGGACGTACGGGGACAGGGCGAGGCGTTCGGTACGCAGGTCGGGGGTCACGGTCCCGGAGGCTAGGCTGGCCCCCGCCGGGGCCGCAACCGGGTTGTGACGTGTCGCCTTTCTTCAAGACCGCCGGCCCTCGCGATTCCTACGGTGGGGGCATGAACAACGACAGCACGGTGTACCCGGCGATGCGGGAGTGCGCGGCCGAGGCCGCCCGGATCGCGGCCGCCGTTCCCACGGACCGCCTCACGGCGCCCACGCCCAGCGCGGAGTGGGACGTCCGGGCCCTGGCCAACCATCTGGTGCTCCACACCTCGCACGGCCTGGAGCACCGCGCCCACCGCACGGAGATGCCGGAGACACTCACCGCGCGCGACTTCACGGCCGACGCGGACTGGCCCGAGCGGTACGGGGTCGCGCTGGACCGCGCCGTGACCGCCTGGGCGGATCCCGCCGTCTGGGAGGGGGAGATCGGCGCGGGCGGGGGAGCGACCCCGGCGACCGCCGTAGCCGCCCTCATGACCCTCGAAATGGCGCTGCACGGCTGGGAGTTGGCACGGGCCACGGGGCAGGAGTACCGGCTCTCGGAGGAGACGGCGGCGTTCGTCCTCGGCGTCGTGGAGGAGTACGCCGAGATGTACCGCGAGTACGACGGCTTCGCCGATCCCGTCCGGGTCCCCGCGACGGCCGGCACCTTCGCCCGCGCACTGGCGGCGAGCGGCCGCGACCCGCACTGGACGCCCTGACCCCCTGATTCCCCGACGTACCGGGGCCGCGCGAAGTGGCCCACCCGATCGCCACACCAATGGCCCGTGGGGCAGGGCCATCAGCCGTCTAGTCTCGCCGGTATGAGCGATCAGGAGCCCCGCACCACCGTTGACTTCTACTTCGATCCCGCCTGCCCGTTCGCCTGGATCACCTCGCGCTGGATGCTGGAGGTCGAGCGGCGGCAACCGCTCGACCTGCGCTTCCACGTCATGAGCCTCTACCTGCACAACGCCGGCAACGAGCTGCCCGACTGGTACCGGGATCTGGTGGACCGGTCCATCGGGCCGGTGCGGGTCGCCGTGGCCGCCGCGCAGCAGCGGGGGGACGGCGTACTGCGTAACCTCTACACCGCGCTCGGCACCCGGATTCACGAGCGGAAGAACGAGGACTTCGACGCGGTCGTCACCGAGGCCCTGGCCGAACTGGGACTGCCCGCCGATCTCGCGGAGGCCGCGCACGACCCGTCGCACGACGAGGCCGTGCGCCGTAGCCACGACGCGGGCAAGGACCCGGCCGCCGACGCGTACGTCGGTACGCCGACCATCCATGTCGACGGAACCGTCTGGTTCGGACCTGTCCTGCGGGCGATCCCGCGCGGTGAGGACGCCGTCCGCCTCTTCGACAGCTTCCGGGTGCTCGCCCGCCACCCCGACTTCTTCGAGCTGAAGCGCACCCGCACGGGTGGTCTCGACTTCAGCTGACCGATCGACGGGCCAGGCGGTCGGCCGACCGCCCGGAGAATCAGACGGACACCAGTTCCCTGACCGCCTTCGCCGCCTCGTACCGCCGCACCAGCAGCCGCGCCAACTCCGGTGCGGGGCCCAGTACATCGGCCAGTACGTCCGCGCCCGACTCGTGCGCGCCCCGCGCGATGCGGTCGGGGAGGCGGCCGGGGGCGATCACGTACGGGGCCACTGCCACCCGCCGTACCCCCTGCGCCCGCAGCTCGCGCACGGCGTCCTCCGTGCGCGGCAAGGAGGCGGAGGCGAACGCGGGTCGCACGGCGCACCAACCGGTGCGACGCCACTCCCGCGCGACATGGGCGATCACCGCGATCGCCTCCGGGTCGCTGGAGCCCGCCGAGGCCAGTACGACCCCGGTCGAGCCCTTGTCGCCGGGCGTGAGCCCGGCCTCGTACAACCGCCGCTCCAGCGCGTCCGTCAGCAGCGACGACGGGCCGAGGACGTCGGCCTGCCGTACCGCGAGTCGGGGCAGCCGCGCCCGTGCCTCGCGCAGCACGGCCGGGATGTCGGACTTGGCGTGGAACGCGCGGGTCAGCAGCAGCGGCAGCGCCACCACGTCCCGTACGCCCTCGGCGTCCAGCCGCTCCAACACCGCGGGAACCGAAGGGGTGTTGAAGTCCAGGAAGCCCGCTTCCACCCGCAGCCCCGGACGCAGTGCACGCACGCGGCGAAGCAGCGCGTGCACGGTCGCGGCGTGCCGCGGGTCGCGGCTGCCGTGCGCGACGACGACGAGCACGGGCCGGCCGGGCGTACGGGACACGGGGATCAGCTCCTGACCAGGAGACCGCGGCTGCGCAGGACGCGGCGCTCCAGGGGCGAGAAGAACAACAGGTCGATGCCGATACCGACGATCAGGATGAGGATGATCGTGGCCAGCACACCGGACATGTCGCTGTAGGTGCGGAAGTTCTCCATGAGCTGGCCGAGTCCCGTACCGAGGTCCGGCGAGCTGGCGATCAGCTCGGCGGCCATCAGCGAACGCCACGAGAACGCCCAGCCCTGCTTCAAGCCTGCCAGATAGCCCGGTAGGGCCGCGGGCAGCAGGACATGCCGGATGCCGTTGATCCCGGTCGCGCCGATGGTCCGGCCGGCCCGCAGATACAGCGGCGGGATCTGGTCGACGCCGGCCACCAGGCCGTTGGCGATGGACGGTACGGCGCCCAGCAGCACCACCGCGTAGATCGTGGCGTCGGTCAGACCGAACCAGATGATCGCCGCGGGCACCCACGCCACCGACGGCAGCGACTGGAGCCCGGACAGGATCGGCCCGATCGCGGCCCGTACCACCTTCACCCGCGCGACCAGCAGCCCCAGCGGCGTACCGATGGCGACGGAGACGGCGAAGCCCAGCGCGCCGCGCGAGACGCTGGTCCAGATGTAGCCGAGCAGCGTGCCGTCCAGCCACATGTCCTCGATGGAGCCCCAGACGTCGAGCGGCCCCGGCAGTACGTAGTCGGGCTTGAGGTCGGAGGCGGCGGCGAGCTGCCAGGCCGTGATCACCAGGACGACCGCCACGAGCGGCGGTACGAGCTTGGAGAGCAGGATGCTGCCGAGCGACACCCGCTCGGCGGTCCTGGTCTCCAGCGCGTCCAGGCCGGCCTCCAGGCCCGCCAGGTCCTCCTTGGACACGGCGGCGCCCCTCGGAGCCACCGGAGCCCCGGAGGTCCCCGTTTCAGTTCTGGCCATGTCGGCGAATCTCCCCACGCAACTCCTCGGTGATCTCCACCGACAGGTCCGCCACCGCGGCGTCCTCGATCCGGCGCGGCTGCGGGATGTCGATCCGCCACTCCCGCGCGATACGCCCCGGCCGGGACGACATCAGCACCACGCGCTCCGCGAGCCGGACGGCCTCGCGGACGTTGTGCGTGACGAAGAGGACCGACACGTTCGTCTCGGCCCAGATCCGGGTCAGCTCCTCGTGCAGCACGTCCCGGGTGATGGCGTCGAGCGCGGCGAACGGCTCGTCCATCAGCAGCAGTTGGCTGTCCTGCGCCAGTGCGCGGGCCAGCGCGACCCGCTGGCGCATACCGCCGGACAGCTCGTGCACCCGCTTGCCGTACGCGCCCTTCAGCCGTACCAGCTCAAGCAGCCGCTCGGCCTCGCCACGCCGTTCGGCCTTGGGCATGCCCCGCATCTTCAGGGCGAGTTCGATGTTCTTGCCCGCGGTGAGCCACGGGAACAGCGCGTGCTCCTGGAACATCAGGGCCGGCCGGCCGCCGGGGACGTCGATCTCCCCCGACGACGGCAGGTCGAGCCCGGCGACCAGGTTGAGCAGAGTGGATTTTCCGCAGCCGGACGCCCCCAGCAGGGTCACGAACTCACCGTGCGCCACGTCGATGCTGACGTCGTCGAGCACGAGCTGCTGGGCGCCGGGCCGGCCGAACGACTTGGACACATGGTCGAGACGGGTGGCGTACGGCTGTGTGCCGACGGTGGTGGCCTGCTTGACGAGAGTGGTGGCCATGAGTCGCACCTCCTGGGGGCGGTCCGGTTGCGGGACAGGTCGAACGGGCGCTCGGGCTCGGCTACTTGACGCCGAGGCCGGCGTCGTCGATCGCGGGCTTCCCGTCCGCCTTCAGCACCTTGTTGAGCAGCGTCAGGTCGTAGATCCCGTCGAGCAGCGGGTCTTCGAGCAGCCCCGCCTTCACCGCGTGCTCGGACGACACGCTCAGCGTGGAGGCCAGCGGGTCGTCGGTGATGTCGACGTTCTTCCACGCCGGGTCGATGACCTCGGGCGGCAGCGCCGCCCCCGAGTCCGCCTTCAGCTTGGCGTTGGCCGCGGCCTTGGCCTCGTCCGGGTTCTCGTTGATCCAGGCGTTGGTCTTCACCGAACCGCGCAGCACGGCCTCGACGACGTCCGGGTGCTCCTTGAGGAACTTCTGGGAGACGATCACGTTCGTGATGACGAACTTGCCGTCCTTCCACAGCTTCTTCTCGTCCAGCAGCACCGAACCGCCGCCCGCGACCAGCTTCGACGCGGTCGGCTCGGGCACCCAGGCCCCGTCCAGCGAACCGGCCTCGAAGGACGCGGGGATCTGCTTGTTGTCCTGGCGGATGACGGTGACATCACCCTTGCCGGTGTTCGTGTCGACCTTCAGGCCCTTGTCCGACAGGTAGTTGAGCAGCGCCACGTCCTGCGTGTTGCCGAGCTGCGGCGTCGCGATGCGCTTGCCCTTGAGGTCGTCCAGGGACTTGATCTTCTTCGGGTTGACGACGAGCGAGACACCGCCGGATGCCGAGCCCGAGATGATCCGGAGGTTCTGGCCCTTCGACTTGGTGAAGCCGTTGATCGAGGGGGAGGGGCCGATCCAGCCGATGTCTATCGCGCCCGCGTTGAGCGCCTCGATCTCCGAGGGACCCGCGTTGAAGACCTGCGGCTTGATCTTGGTGCCGCCCAACTCCTTCTGGATCAGGCCCTCCTGGAGGCCGACCAGCGCGGTGGCATGGGTGATGTTGGCGAAGTAGCCGATCTTCACCTCGCCGAGGCCGCCGATCTTCTCGCCCTTGGCGGCGGGGGCGACCTTGTCGTCCTTCTCGCTGTCGGAGCCGTAGCCGCAGGCGCCGAGGACCACGGCGAGCAGGGGCAGGGCGGCTACCGCGGCGAGGGTACGTCGGCGGCTCCGGGCAGTACGGGTGGCTGGCACGGGAGGGTTTCCTCTCGTCGGCCCGTGCTCACGTCCCTCGGTGACGAGGCGGCGTGGCCGGGCGGTCGGCAGTGTCGGAAGGTCTTCGGTGGTACGGGTACTGCGGGCATGGCACCGCGATGTCGCGGGTTCTCTGGGCGCGCGTGCGGTGCGCGTACGTCAGCGCGCACATCGCGCCACCCCGCCGGTCCCCGCGCCGAGGGCGCCGCTGCCGACCCGGCCGCCCTCCTTCGCGAACGTCGCGTACATGTCCACGGGCATCAGAAGTCCCAGCCCTCGTCGTCGGTGGTGTCCGCCTCGGCGGGCGGCGGCTCGGCGGCGAACGAGTCGCCCGCCATGCCGGCCGCCAGCGTGGTGCCGTCGGCCGGGTCGATCAGGAGGAAGGAGCCGGTACGGCGGGAGTCCCGGTACGCGTCGAGCGCCAGCGGCTCGGCCGTACGGATCACCACCCGGCCGATGTCGTTGGCGACGAGCCGCCCCGGCGCCGGGTGCTGGGAGAGGTCGTCCAGGGTGAGCCGGGACGGGATGTCCTTGACGATCGCCTTCACCGTGCGGGTCGTGTGCTTCAGCAGCACGCGCTGGCCGACGGTCAGCGGCCGGTCGGCGACATGGCAGACGGTCGCCTCGACGTCCCGGGTGATGGCGGGGACACCGGAGCTGGGCGCGATGAGATCGCCGCGTGAGACGTCCACGTCGTCGCTGAGCCGGATCGTGACCGACTGCGGCGCCCACGCGATGTCGACGCTCTCACCGAGTGCGTCGATGCCCTCGATGGTGCTGGTACGGCCCGAGGGCAGCACGGTCACGGCCTCGCCGACGCGCAGCACACCGGAGGCGATCTGGCCCGCGTAACCGCGGTAGTCGGGGTGTTCGGCGCTCTGCGGCCGGATGACGTACTGGACGGGGAAGCGGGCCGGGCAGCCGGACAGGTCGTGGCTGACGGCGACGGTCTCCAGGTGCTCCAGGACGGTCGGCCCGCCGTACCAGTCCATGTTCGCCGACGGCTCCACCACGTTGTCCCCGGTCAGCGCCGAGATCGGGATCGCCGTGATCTCGGGGACGCCGAGCGTGGCGGCGTACGCGGTGAACTCCTTGGCGATCGCGGCGAACACGGGCTCCGCGTACTCCACGAGGTCCATCTTGTTGACGGCGAGCACCACGTGCGGGACCCGGAGCAGGGCCGCGACGGCCGCGTGCCGGCGGGTCTGCTCGACCACCCCGTTACGCGCGTCGACCAGCACGACGGCCAGCTCGGCGGTGGAGGCGCCGGTCACCATGTTCCGCGTGTACTGCACATGCCCGGGGGTGTCGGCGAGGATGAACCGCCGCCGGGGGGTGGCGAAGTAGCGGTAGGCGACATCGATGGTGATGCCCTGCTCGCGCTCGGCGCGCAGCCCGTCGGTCAGCAGCGCGAGGTCGGGCGTGTCCTGGCCGCGGCCGAGCGAGGCGCGCTCGACGGCCTCCAACTGGTCGGTGAGCACGGACTTCGAGTCGTGCAGGAGCCGCCCCACCAGCGTGGACTTGCCGTCGTCGACGGATCCGGCGGTGGCGAAGCGCAGCAGGGTGGTGGCCGACAGTTGCTCGGTGGCAGGGGCCCGGGTGGTCGTCATGGTTAGAAGTACCCTTCGCGCTTGCGGTCTTCCATGGCGGCCTCGGACATCTTGTCGTCGGCGCGGGAGGCGCCCCGCTCGGTGAGGCGGGATGCGGTGATCTCCGTGATGACGGCGTCCAGCGTGGTGGCCTCGGAGTCGACGGCGCCCGTGCAGGACATGTCGCCGACGGTGCGATAGCGCACCAGGCGGGTCTCGCTGGGCTCGCCCTCCTTGGGGCCGCCCCAGTCGCCCGCCGTCAGCCACATGCCGTGGCGGTTGAAGACCTCACGCTCGTGCGCGAAGTAGATCTCGGGCAGTTCGATGCCCTCGCGTGCGATGTACTGCCACACGTCCAGCTCGGTCCAGTTGGAGAGCGGGAAGACCCGCACGTGCTCGCCCGGCGCGTGCCGCCCGTTGTAGAGCTGCCACAGCTCGGGGCGCTGCCGGCGCGGGTCCCACTGCGAGAACTCGTCGCGCAGCGAGAACACCCGCTCCTTCGCCCGCGCCTTCTCCTCGTCGCGCCGGCCGCCGCCGAAGACCGCGTCGAACCGCTCGGCCTGGATCTTCTCCGTCAACGGGAGGGTCTGGAGAGGGTTACGGGTGCCGTCGGGGCGCTCGCGCAGGGTGCCCGCGTCGATGTACTCCTGCACCGACGCGACATGCAGCCGCAGCCCGTGTTCGGCCACCGTACGGTCGCGGTAGGCCAGCACCTCGGGGAAGTTGTGACCGGTGTCGACGTGCAGCAGCGTGAACGGCACCGGCGCCGGCGCGAACGCCTTCAGCGCCAGATGCAGCATGACGATCGAGTCCTTGCCGCCGGAGAAGAGGATCACCGGCCGCTCGAACTCACCCGCCACCTCACGGAAGATGTGCACACCCTCCGACTCCAGGGCGTCCAGATGGCTCAGGGCGTACGGCGCCACGCTGCCGCCGGTGCCCTCGGTGACGGATGCGACGGTCGTCGTCATCAGGCCAGACCCCTCTCGGTGAGCAGCGCGTGGAGCGCCGCCGCGGACTCCTGCACGGACTGCGTGTGCGACTCGATCCGCAGGTCGGGCTCCTCGGGGGCCTCGTAGGGGTCGTCGACGCCGGTGAGACCGCTGATCTCGCCGGCCGCCTGCTTCGCGTACAGGCCCTTCACGTCCCGTACGGAGCACACCTCGACCGGAGTCGCGACATGCACCTCCAGATACGCGGTGCCCTCGCTCTGGTGGCGCTTGCGCACCGCCTCGCGGCTGTCGGTGTACGGGGCGATCACCGGCACCAGCGCCTTGACGCCGTTCGACGCGAGCAGCTCGGCGACGAAGCCGATCCGCTGCACGTTGGTGTGCCGGTCCTCGCGGCTGAAGCCGAGGCCCGCGGAGAGGAACTCGCGGATCTCGTCGCCGTCCAGGACCTCCACGCGGTGGCCGTCGGAGCGCAGCCGGTCCGCCAGTTCGACGGCGATGGTGGTCTTGCCGGCGCTGGGCAGACCGGTGAGCCAGATCGTCGCGCCGTGCTCGGTCCGGCTCATCAGTGCAGCCCGCATTCGGTCTTGGAGTTGCCCGCCCAGCGGCCGGCGCGGGCGTCCTCGCCCTCCAGCACACGGCGGGTGCAGGGCGCGCAGCCCACGGAGGCGTAACCGTCCTGGAGCAACGGGTTGGTGAGGACGCCGTGTTCGGCGACGTACGCCTCCACGTCCTCCTGCGTCCAGCGGGCGATCGGCGAGACCTTGACCTTGCGGCGCTTCTCGTCCCAGCCGACGACCGGGGTGTTCGCGCGGGTCGGCGACTCGTCGCGGCGCAGGCCCGTCGCCCAGGCGTCGTACGCCGTCAGGCCCTCTTCGAGGGGCTTGACCTTGCGCAGGGCGCAGCACAGGTCGGGGTCGCGGTCGTGCAGCTTCGGGCCGTGCTCGGCGTCCTGTTCGGCGACGGTGGCGCGCGGGGTGAGCGTAATGACGTTGACGTCCATCACGGCTGCGACGGCGTCGCGGGTGCCGATCGTCTCGGGGAAGTGGTAGCCGGTGTCGAGGAAGACGACGTCGACGCCGGGCAGGGCGCGGGAGGCGAGGTGGGCGACCACCGCGTCCTCCATGGAGGAGGTGACGCAGAAGCGGGCGCCGAAGGTGGTGGTGGCCCAGGTGAGGATCTCCAGGGCGGAGGCGTCTTCGAGTTCGCGGCCCGCGCTCTCGGCGAGCGCCTTGAGTTCGGCGTGCTTCCGGTCGTCGGTCTTGGCCGCATCCGTCGTGTTCGTGTTCGTGGTCTCCGTCGGAGCCGTCATATCCGTTCCCCTCCGTCGTCCGTCGTCAGCCCACGGGTCAGCAGCCCGAGGAACTTCAGTTGGAAGGCCCGGTTGCAGGCTCCGCATTCCCAGGCGCCGTGACCCTGCTCGTTCGGGCGCAGGTCCTCGTCGCCGCAGTAGGGGCAGTAGAACGGGGCGGCGCGCTCGCTCACGACAGCGCCTCCTCGGACGCGCGGGCCGCCCACGTGGCGAAACGCTCGTCGGCCTCGCGCTCCTTGCTGAAGCGCGTGAGCACGCGCTCGACGTAGTCGGGGAGTTCGGCGGCGGTGACCTTCAGACCGCGGACCTTGCGGCCGAACGCGGGCTCCAGACCGAGCGCGCCACCGAGGTGCACCTGGTAGCCCTCGACCTGATTGCCGTCGCCGTCCAGCATCAGCTGGCCCTTGAGACCGATGTCCGCGACCTGGATCCGGGCGCAGGCGTTGGGGCAGCCGTTGACGTTGATGGTGATCGGCTGGTCGAAGTCGGGGATACGGTCCTCAAGTTCGTCGATCAGGGAGGCGCCGCGCGCCTTGGTCTCGACGATCGCCAGCTTGCAGAACTCGATGCCGGTGCAGGCCATCGTGCCGCGCCGGAAGGGCGACGGCTTGACCCGCAGGTCGAGCGAGGCCAGGCCCGCGACGAGCGAGTCGACCTGGTCCTCGGCCACGTCGAGGACGATCATCTTCTGCTCGACGGTGGTCCGCACCCGCCCGGAGCCGTGCTCCTCGGCGAGGTCGGCGATCTTCTTCAGGGTCGGGCCGTCCACCCGGCCGACGCGCGGCGCGAAGCCGACGTAGAACCGGCCGTCCTTCTGGCGGTGCACACCGACGTGGTCGCGCCACTCCTCCACGGGCCGCTCGGGCGCGGGGCCGTCGACGAGTGTCCGCTTCAGATACTCGTCCTGGAGGATCCGGCGGAACTTCTCGGCGCCCCAGTCGGCGAGGAGGAACTTCAGCCGGGCGCGGGTGCGCAGCCGTCGGTAGCCGTAGTCACGGAAGATCCCGATGACGCCGGCCCATACGTCGGCGACCTCGTCCAGCGGGACCCAGGCGCCGAGGCGCTGGCCGATCTTGGGGTTGGTCGACAGACCCCCGCCGACCCACAGGTCGAAGCCGGGGCCGTGGTCGGGGTGCTCGACACCGACGAAGGCGATGTCGTTGATCTCGTGCGCGACATCGAGGAGCGGCGATCCTGAGATGGCCGTCTTGAATTTGCGCGGGAGGTTCGAGAACTCCTTGGTGCCGATGAACCGGGCGTTGATCTCGTCGATCGCCGGGGTGCCGTCGATGATCTCGTTCTCGGCCACTCCCGCGACCGGGGAGCCGAGGATCACGCGGGGCGTGTCACCGCAGGCCTCGGTGGTCGACAGGCCGACGCCCTCCAGCCGCCGCCAGATCTCCGGGACGTCCTCGATCCGGATCCAGTGCAGCTGGATGTTCTGCCGGTCGGTGATGTCGGCCGTGTCCCGGCCGAACTCGTGCGAGATCTGGCCGATGACGCGCAGCTGCTCGGTGGTCAGCCGGCCGCCGTCGATCCGGACCCGCAGCATGAAGTACTTGTCGTCCAGCTCCTCCGGCTCCAGGATCGCGGTCTTGCCGCCGTCGATCCCGGGCTTGCGCTGGGTGTACAGCCCCCACCAGCGCATGCGTCCCCGCAGGTCGGCCGGGTCGATCGAGTCGAATCCGGCCTTCGAGTAGATCGTCTCAATGCGTGTCCGCACATTGAGACCGTCGTCGTCCTTCTTGGCCTGCTCGTTCGCGTTGAGGGGAGTGAAGTGACCAACGGCCCACTGCCCCTCGCCGCGGTGACGGCTCACCTTGCGGCGGGGCGTGGCGGCGGCGGGCTTCTCAGGGGTGGCGGCCATGGCGGGACACGTCCTTCGGGACTGCGGAGGGCGGCTCTGACCTGCACACGTGAGCTGACGGCGCAGCGGTGCGCAGAGGGAGGTTCGAGCGGGGTGAGCGAGGGGCGACAGGAGCTGTGGTGGTCAGCTCGCCCGACAGATCGCGCTGGACATGCGGCAGAGATCGACGTGCCGCCGACTCACCAAGGCAATTCCAGCTGTAGACATGGGGGAAGCCTGGCACGCGGATCTGAGGCCAGTCCACCACGATCCACGATGTGGACGAGACTGTCCCGCTAGATGAGATGGGGTGTCTGGTGGGCGCCGGCCCACGGTCCCGGGGCCGTCACATCCGGCTCCTCCGCCACCTTCGTGTCGAAGAGGACGAAGCCACGGCGCAGATAGTTGTCCATCGCGTGCTCCCCGTCCTTGGAGCAGGTGTGCAGCCAGACCCGCTTCGTCGGCGTCCGACCCGGCCGGCGCTCCGCCATGTCCCAGGCGCGCGCCACCCCGTACGACAGCAGATGCCCGCCGATCCGGCGGCCCCGGAAGGCCGGGATGAGCCCGAAGTACACGATCTCGACCGTGCCGTCCTCCTGCGCCTCCAGCTCCACGTAGCCGGCCGGGGTGCCCTTCTCGTACGCCACCCAGGTCTCGACGCCCGGCCGGGAGACGGCCTCGTGCCACTCCTCGTACGACAGGGCCAGCCGGTCGGTCCAGCGGATGTCACCGCCGACGGCGGTGTAGAGGAACCGGCTGAACTCCGCGGAGGGGACCTCGGACCGGACGATCCGCACATCGCCCTCGGGCTCCGCGGCCGGCCGCAGATCGGCCGGGGAGGTCTGTTCCAGGGACCAGGTGGTCACAGTGATGCTCATGGTCGTCAGGGAATCACGCGGCCCCGCACCGGCCAAACCGTGCCATCGTGCGCCCCGCGAGCCCGGCGGGCGCCCCAAGGCAGGACCTATTCGACCCACCCGCCGTGCAGCCGGTCGCCGGCCACCGCCGGCGCCGTCGAGTGCGGCAGCAGCTCCGCCGGGTGCTCGGGCCGTACGACCTCCACCTCGACCTCCTCGCTGAAGCGGTACGGCCGGTGGGCCAGCACCCCCGACAGATGACGGCGCACCCGGGACATCTCCGCCCGCACCGTCACCGTCCGCGTCGGGTCCCCGAAGACGTCCGCCGCCAGCTCCGCCGCGCTCCGCCCCTCCCGGTGCACGGCCAGGACGTACAGCAGCTCCGCGTGGCGCGGCGTCAGCTCCTGCGCCCAGCTGCCCGCCGCCCCCGAGACGGTCACGGACCAGCGCCGGGGCCGGCTCAGATCCAGCACGACCTTGCTCGGCGCGTCCGGCGGCGCCTCCTCCTCCACGGTCAGCAGCCAGCCGCCGGGCAGCGGCTCCACGGTGCACATGCCCAGGGACGGCAGCCAGAGCCGCCCCGGCCGCACCGACCTGGGCAGCGGCAACCGGTCGACCGGCGCCATCCCCGTCACGGCGGCCGTCCAGCCGTGCGTGTCGACGGCCACCGCCCTGCCGCCCACCCGGCACAGGATCGGCGCCGCGACCGAACGCAGCCGCTCGACGGCCCGCAGATGCCGCTCCCGCAGCTCGCTCTCGGCGAGCTTGGCGACGGAGGTGACCAGCGCCAGCGTCGTCGGATGGAAACCCGTCGCCGGGCCGCTCACGTCGATGGCGCCCAGCAGCCGTCCGTCGCGCGGGTCGTGCACCGGCGCGGCCGCGCAGGTCCAGTTCGTCAGGACGTGCACGAAATGCTCGGCCGAGTGGACCTGCACCGGGGCGCGGGCGGCCAGCGCCGTACCGATGGCGTTGGTCCCGGTGACCTGCTCCGACCAGGCGGTGCCCTCCGCCAGGCTGATGCCGTCGGCCTGCCGCAGCACCTTGGCGTTGCCCTTGCGCCACAGGACGCGGCCCTGGTCGTCGGAGACCACGAGGATCTGGAGCGACGCGTCGGCGATACCGGTCAGCCCGTCGGTGACGCCGCGTATCACCTCGGCGAGTGCCGATGTACGACGCCGGTGTTCGAGCTCCTCCGTGGCCAGGACCACCCGCCCGGTCCGCTGCCGGTCGGGGTCGACGCCGAGGCGCCGCATCCGCTGCCAGGACGCCCCGATGACGGGGCGGGGCGCCATCGGCGGCCGGTCACCGGCCAGCGACGCCGCCCGGATCCGCTGGAGCAGCCGTCTCGCCTGTGCGCCGTCCATCGCCGTGAGGCGTGACAGATCGAGCGATGTGTCCTTCATCGGGCCCCCCGCCGCGCACGGCGCTTTCTCGATTCATGGACGTGGACCGGTCATGGACATGGACCGGGTATGGACCGGGTCATGCGGAGCAGTTCGCTCCGCTCTCCCCATCGTGCCGTTCCGGCCCGCTGCCGGTACGACGGTCCGGATATTCTGCAACCACTTGCAACCCTGGCGAACAGCCACCCCATGCGTGAGGGTGACATCAAGTCGTGGGTGGTGCCGTGTCGGCGCAGCACCACCCTCGGCCCTAACGCCGGCTCAGACCGCCCGCGCCCGCGTCACCACCGACTCCAGGTCCAGACTGTGCGGCAGCGTGCCGAAGGCCGTACCCCAGTCCCCGCCCAGCCGTGACGCGCAGAACGCGTCCGCGACCGCCGACGGCGCCCACCGCACCAGCAGCGAGCCCTGCAGGACGAGCGCCATCCGCTCCACCAACCGCCGCGCGCGGGCCTCGATGCCGTTCAGATCGGCGAGTTCGGTCAGGAGGTCCTTGATCGCCCCGTCCAGCCGGTGGTCCGCGCCGCGTGCCTTGCCGACCTCCTGGAGGAACGCGTTCAGCGCCTCCGGCTCACGCTGGAGCGCGCGCAGCACGTCGAGCGCCTGGACATTGCCCGAACCCTCCCAGATCGAGTTCAGCGGCGACTCACGCAACAGCCGGGGCATCCCGGACTCCTCGACATAGCCGTTGCCGCCCAGACATTCGAGCGCTTCGGCGGCGACCGGCGTACACCGCTTCGTCACCCAGTACTTGGCCGTCGGCACCGCGAGCCGCAGGAACGCCGCCTCCGCCGGCGAGCCGTCGCTCTGCACGGCGTCCTGCGCCGCCGCCAGCCGCAGCGCCAGCGTCGTCGCCGCCTCCGACTCCAGCGCCAGATCGGCCAGTACGTTGCGCATCAGCGGCTTGTCGATCAACTCGCCCCCGAACGCCCGGCGATGCGCGGCGTGATGGACCGCCTGCGCGACCGACTGGCGCATCAGCGCCGCCGACCCGAGCACACAGTCCACCCGGGTCGCCGCCACCATCTCGATGATGGTGCGCACCCCGCGCCCCTCCTCGCCGACCCGACGCGCCCAGGTGCCGTCGAACTCGACCTCGCTCGACGCGTTCGACCGGTTGCCCAGCTTGTCCTTCAGCCGCTGGATCAGGAACACGTTGCGCGTCCCGTCCGGCAGCACCCGGGGCACCAGGAAGCACGTCAGCCCGGCCGGCGCCTGCGCCAGCACCAGGAACCCGTCGCACATCGGCGCGGAGCAGAACCACTTGTGCCCGGTGAGCAGATACTCCCCGTCGGCGTCCAGCGGCCTCGCGGCCGTCGTGTTGGCCCGTACGTCGCTGCCGCCCTGCTTCTCCGTCATGCCCATCCCGAACAGCACACCGGCCTTCTCCGCGGCGGGCCGCAGACCGGGCTCGTACCGGTGCGAGGTGAGCCGCGGCTCCCACTCGGCGGCCAGCTCCGGCTCCGTCCGCAGCGCGGGCACCGCCGCGTGCGTCATGGACAGCGGGCAGCCGTTCCCGGCCTCTCCTTGCGTCCACACGTAGAACCCGGCGGCCCGGCGCAGATGCCCGTCCGGCCGGCCCCAGGCGTCCGTGAGCCCCGCCGACACGGCCCCGTCGAGGAGTTGGTGCCAGGCCGGATGGAACTCGACCTCGTCGATCCGATTGCCGTACCGGTCGTGCGTACGGAGCTTCGGCGGGTTCTCGTTGGCCTGCGTCCCCCACTCCTGTACGCGTGCCGAACCGGCCGCGAGACCGAGCGCGGACAGCTCCGAGCGTGCCTCGTCGAGGACTTCGGGCGCGGCGTGCCGCTCCAGGCCCTCCACGAGGGCCCGGTCGCCGCTGAAGACGTCGTATCCCACCAGGGGCGGAACCTGGTTGGTCACTGTGTGGGTGGTGGCAGTCATGCCGCTACGGTAAGGAGGTGCAGGCAGCAAACGAAACACCCGAGCGGCCATCGGGCCGACTCCGCCGGGCCCGTGCCCTCTACCGCAACGTCCCCATGCGGAAGATGGCCTGGCTGCTGCTGAAGGACACCGTCAACTCGTGCATCGAGTACCGGATTCTCGGTCTCGCGGCGGAGGCGGCGTTCTTCACGCTGCTCTCCCTCCCGCCGTTGATGATGGGTCTCCTCGGCCTGCTCGGGTACATAGACGACTGGACCAACACCACCACCGTCGCCTCGATCGAGGAGAACATCCTCACCGCGGTCGGCACGGTTCTCTCGGACAGAGGCGTCGACCAGATCGCGAGACCGCTCCTGTCGGACGTCACGCACGGCGGGCGCCCCGACCTCATCTCCATCGGTTTCGCCATCGCGCTCTGGTCGGGCTCACGGGCGGTGAACGTCTTCATCGACACGATCACCGTGATGTACGGACTCGACGGCCGGCGCGGCATCGTCGCCACCCGGCTGCTCGCCTTCCTGCTCTACATCGTGGCGCTGCTCATAGGCGCCGTCGTGCTGCCCCTGGCGGTGGTGGGGCCCGACCGGGTCGTCGACCTCATCCCCTGGGGTACGGAGGTCGCCAGCGTCCTGTACTGGCCGGTGGTGATCCTGCTCTCCATCGCCTTCCTGACCACGCTCTACCACGTGTCCGTGCCCGCGCGGTCACCGTGGATCGAGGACGTGCCGGGCGCGCTGGTGGCCCTCGGCATGTGGGTCTTCGGCAGCTTCCTGCTGCGGATCTATCTCACGAGCACGGTCGAGGGCCCCACCATCTACGGATCCCTCGCCGCGCCCATCGCGGTCCTCCTGTGGATAGGGATCTCGGCCTTCGCCGTCCTGGTCGGCGCGGCGGTCAACGCCGCCATCGACCGGGTCTGGCCGTCCGTCTCCACGGCGGCGGCACGCGCCGCCAACGACCGCCTGCGGGCGGCGCAGGCCGCGGAGCTGGTGGCGCGCGTGGAGGCGCTGTCGGTCGACCCGGACGACGGGGACTACGGGCCCGACCCGGACATGCCCTCGGAATTCCCGGAGCGCTGGTCCCGCTTCCTGCCGCCGGACGACCTGAAGTCCCGGTTCCACGCGGGGCGCGACAAGGAGCAGAAGCCGTAGCCGCCGCCCCGGCCCGGGGCGTTTAGCCTTGAGGTGTGTACAGGGAACGGGCGTCGCGCGTCGAGGGCGTCGTCGTGTGGACGCGGACAGCGCCGGAACGGGACGACGGCCCCGTCTACCCCGTCCTGCCGGACGGCTGCATGGATCTGCTCTGGATCGGCGGCCGGCTGAGCGTCGCCGGACCCGACACCCACGCGTTCACGCCGGACCTGGCCGGTGGCGACGGTTTCGCCGACGCCGTCGGCGTCCGTTTCGCGCCCGGCATCGCGCCCGCGCTCCTGGGCGTACCGGCGCACGAACTGCGCGACCGGCGCGTGGACCTCACCGACCTCTGGCCGGGCTCCGAGGGCCGTGACACCGCCGAGCGGGTCGCCGCCGCCACCGACCCGGCCGCCGCGCTGGAATCGGCGGCGCTGCGGCGGATGGCCGTCGCCGGACCGCCCGACCCGCTGCTGCGCGCCGTCGTGGCCGGGCTCGACGCGGGCCGCACGGTCGCCTCCGTCGCCGAGAGCGTCGGCCTCGGCACCCGGCGGCTGCACCGCCGCTCCCTGGACGCCTTCGGTTACGGTCCCAAGACCCTGGCCCGCGTTCTGCGCCTCCAGCGCGCGCTCGCGCTCGTACGGGCGTCGGTGCCGTTCGCGGAGGCCGCCGTCGTCGCGGGCTACGCCGACCAGGCGCATCTCGCCAGGGAGACGCGCGAACTGGCGGGCCTCACCCTCGGTGCCTACGCGGCGTTGGCGAACAGCGAGACGCCGCAGCCGTCCGGGTCGAGCACGACCGCGTAACGCTGGCCCCAGGTCGCGTTCCACGGCTTGAGGTGGCCGCGGTATCCGGCGCCGGTCAGCTCCGCGTAGACCGCGTCGACGTCGGCGGGGCTGTCGCAGAGGAAGTTCAGGCCCAGCCGGTCGCCGGTCGGCGGGGTCCAGTCGGGATCGAAGGAGCGCACGACGTCCTCCGTGTCCCAGGCGAGCCGCATTCCGCCCGGGAGGGCGGCTTCCACATGGGGGGCGGCGTCCGCGTCGGTGGGGATGTCCAGGCCGAGCCTGCGGTAGAAGGCGAGCGAGGCCGCCATGTCGGAGGTGACGATGCCGATCAGATCGAGTCGTGGAGTCATGGGACCAACGTAGGCGCCGACCGCCGGGCCGGTCTTGAACGAATCGGACGGGAATCGGCCGGGAGACGGACGGGAATGGGATGGGAATGGGACGGGAATCGGACGGGGCCCTGACCACCCTCGTTCGATAGCCTCGAACGGTGCTGCGGTGGGGCGGGAACAGCGAGGCGGGCGCACCGGGGGCGGGGGCGGCGGTCGGCCCCGTCGTCCGTGACACCACCCTGTGGGCGGCCCTGGCCGGGGCCGCGCTCGTCTGGTTCGTGGGACACCCCGACTCCTCCGTCGCGCTGGAACTGGTACTGCCGCTCGTCGTTCTCGCGGTGGCGATCCCGGGTGCCCGCCGATGGCCGGTCGCCGCCGTGTTCGCCGTCAACGCGCTGTGCGCGCTGGGCCTCGCCCACCCCGTCACCCCGGCCAACGCCTACGTTTTGGCGCTGGCGGTCTCGGCCTGTCTGCTGGGCACCGGACCGACCACCACCCGCCGCGCGCTGTGGACGTTCGGCGGCTGTCTGGCGATCGACCTGGCGCTCTGCGCCGTGCTGGGCGTGGGTGCGGTGTGGTGGTACTGGACGCTGTCGGTCCTGCCCCTGGCGCTGCTGGTCCCCTGGCTGTTCGGCCGCTACTGGCAGGCGCGGCTGGCGCTCGTACGAGGCGGCTGGCAGCGGGCACAGCTCCTGGAGCGGCAGCAGCGGCTCGTCGCCGAACAGGCCCGGCTGCGGGAACGGACCAGGATCGCCGCCGACATGCACGACTCACTCGGCCATGAGCTGAGCCTCATCGCGCTACGGGCGGGCGCCCTGGAACTCTCACCGACGCTGACCGGTCAAGACCGGGCGGACCTGGGTGAGTTGAGGGCCGCCGTGGCGGACGCGGTCGGTCATCTGCGTGACACCGTCGGGGTGTTGCGTGACGACGAGGGCGACCGGGCCGCCACGCCGACGGCCGAGTCCGTCGAGGAACTGGTCGACCGGGCACGGGACTCCGGCGTCACCGTCGGCCTGCGACGCGAGGGCCGCCCGGAGCCGCCCGGCCTCTCGCCGCTCGTGGAGCGGGCCGTGTACCGGGTGGTGCAGGAGTCGCTGACCAACGCGGCGAAGCACGCGCCCGGGGGAGCGGTACGGGTGCGGATCACGCACGAGGGCGGGCGCACCGAGGTGCGGGTGACCAACATGGCTTCTGCCGCAGGGCAGTTGTCGTCGGCGCGGCCCGAGTCCGGCGGGCGGGGACTGGCCGGGCTGCGTGAACGGGTTCACGTGGTCGGCGGGACACTGCGGGCGACGCCGTACGGGGGTGGGGACGGGGACGGGTTCGAGGTCGTCGCGACGATGCCGGACCTGCCGAGGAACACGGGGCGGGAGCCGGCTCCGGCACAGGAGCACGCATCGGATTCGGGGGCGGAGCCGGACTCGGAGTCCGTACGGCAGCTCACCGCCGCCCGGCACCGGACCAGGTTGCGGTTCGCCGCCGCGTTCGCGCTGCCCGGCGGATTCGGGCTGGTCGCCCTCGGATCCGCCGCCTACGCCGCGTTCCAGCTGGCGACCTGCGTGCTGCGGCCCGCCGACTTCGCGGACCTCCAAGTCGGCCGACACCGGGCGGAGTTCGCGCACCACCTTCCGGCGCGGCAGTTCCCGTACGTCTCCGACGCCACGAAGTCCCTGCCCCGGCCCGCCGGGACGGTCTGCGAGTTCTACCGGTCGAACGGCAGCTTGCTCGACCAGTCGGACGTCTACCGGCTCTGCTACGCGGGCACCCGGTTGGTGGCCAAGGACGTCGTGCCCGGCTCGGACGGCGGCTGACGGCGGCTGGCAGCGGTCGGCGACGGCGCGCGGCCGTCGCGACTACGCGTCGCGGCGCCGCAGTACCTGACGGCCGGTCAGATGGCCGACGGCCGCCCACGCCGCCACGATCAGGAAGCCCACCGGCGGTGGGTACGGTGCCTCGTCGGCCAGCATGGCGTGCGTGCCCGCGCTGTGCGGCAGGTAGTCGTTCACCGTCAGCAGCACCTCACCGCCCAGCCCCACCAGCATGGTCGGCACGCCGTACAGCAGCAGGAAGAGCACCGTCAGCACCCCGGCCGGTGCCCGCAGGGCGAACGACACACCTGCCGTCAGCACCGCCACGAGCGCCAAGTAGCAGCCCAGCAGCAGCACTTGACCGACGACCGTGGTGCGGTCGAACGTCGCGCGGCCCTCGAACGACGCCCACGCCACCGCCGTGCCCAGCACCCCGAGCAGCACACCCGCCGCGACCGCCACCACGGCGGTGACCAGCGCCTTGGCCAGTTGCACACGGTGTCTGACCGGCACCCACAGCAGCGTCGCGCGCACGCTGGTCGTCGCGTACTCGCTCGTCACCGCGGTCATCGCCAGGACGACCACCACGAACTGGACCAGCGTGGCGGCGGCCACCGGCGCGTTGCCGACCGGCTGGACGGGGTGGTCGTTGATCCGGGCGATGGCACCGTAGTAGAAGGTGAACACCCCCATCAGCACCGCGCCCGCGACCAGGCACACGTACGCCGTGCGTACCGTCCACAGCTTGGTCCACTCGGCGGCCACGGCCCCCGCGAGTCCGCCCGTCACGCCCCGCACGCCCCTCACGCGCCCGCCCCGTACTCCACGCTCTCCGCCGTCAGTTCCATGTACGCCTGCTCCAACGAGGCCGAGACCGCGCGCAGTTCATGCAGCCGGACACCCAACCCGTGCGCGGCGTCTCCCACGTCCCCGGCCGTCCGGCCCTTCACGACCAGCTCCGTCGCACCGGCCGGCGCCACGTCCGCGCCCTGCCGGGACAGTTGACCCGCGAGCGCGCGCCGGTCGTCGGCGTCGGGGACCCCCACCCGTACGGAGGCGAGTGAGCCGGCGGCCAGGAACTCCGCCATCGCCGAGTCGGCCAGCAGCTTTCCCCGCCCGATGACGACCAGTTGATCGGCCGTCAGCTGCATCTCGCTCATCAGATGGCTGGAGAGGAAGACCGTGCGGCCCTCGGAGGCCAGTGAGCGCACCAACTCGCGTACCCAGCGCACCCCGTCCGGGTCGAGACCGTTGACGGGCTCGTCGAAGACGAGGACGCGCGGGTCGCCGAGCAGGGCGCCCGCGATGCCGAGCCGCTGGTACATGCCCAGCGAGAACGCCCCGGCGCGCTTACGGGCCACCGCCGTGAGCCCCACCATCTCCAGGACTTCCTCCACCCGGCCCACCGGGATGCCGTTGCTGCGGGCCTGCGCCGTCAGATGGGCGCGGGCGGAGCGCGCCGGGTGCAGGGCTTTCGCGTCCAGCAGCGCGCCGACCTCGCGCAGGGGATGACGCAGCGCGGCGTACGGGCTGCCGTCGATGAGCGCCGTTCCCGCGGTCGGGTGGTCCAGCCCCAGGATCATGCGCATGGTGGTCGACTTCCCGGCCCCGTTCGGGCCGAGGAAGCCGGTCACCCGGCCCTCCGTGACGTCCAGTGTCAGACCGTCCACGGCGACGGTGCCGCCGTAGCGTTTCGTCAGCCCTCTCAGGGTGATCACGTGTGTGCCCGTTCCTTCCGATGCCGTCCGTCTCGGTCCTCGGACGGTACGAATCAACGGAGTTCGCGCACATCTGCCGTTCGTCGGCGATCACGCCCCTTACTTTCGGCAGGGACCCCCGCGCGGGCCGGCTCGGTACACTCCGCCGGTGGTCAGGGTGCTGGTGGCAGACGACGAGGCGCTGGTCCGCGCCGGGGTGGGCGCGATTCTGGCGCGGGATCCGGGGATCGAGGTCGTCGCGGAGGCGAGGGACGGGCAGGAGGCCGTCGACGCCGTACGCCGACACGCTCCGGACGTGGCCCTGTTGGACATCCAGATGCCGAGGCTCGACGGGATCGTCGCGGCGGAGCGGATCCACCGTGAGCTGCCGGGCACGGCGGTGGTCATGCTGACGACCTTCGGCGAGGACGACTTCATCGCCCGCGCGCTGCGTGGCGGCGCCGACGGCTTCCTGCTGAAGGCGGACGACCCCAGGGAACTGCTGACGGGCGTGCACGCGGTGGCCGGGGGCGGCGCGTACCTCTCGCCCAAGGTGGCGGCCCGTGTCGTGGCGGGGCTACGGGCGGGCGGCTCGGGCGCGGCGGCGGTCAGACCGCTGGCGGAGCGGCTGACCGAGCGGGAGCACGACGTACTGGCGCTGGTCGGATCGGGGCTCTCCAACGCCGAGATCGGCGGGCGCCTGTATGTGGTCGAGGGCACGGTGAAGGCCCATGTCAGCGCGATCCTGGCCAAGTTGGGCGTACGCAACCGGGTGGAGGCGGCGATCGCGGCGTACGAGGCGGGCCTGGTCGGCCGCGGCACCGGACCCTAGGGGGCGGGCATCCGACGGCGGGAGTACGACAGCGCGGGCATACGACAGCGGGCCGCGCCATGGGCGCGGCCCGCCGGGGATGCGTATCCCTGCGTCCGTCAGAAACTCAGAGGATCGTCACCCTCGAAGCCCCGGGGGAGGCCTCAGATGATCGAGACGCCGTAGACGCTGAGGGCCTCGGTGACCGGCTGGAAGAACGTGGTGCCGCCGGAGGAGCAGTTGCCGCTGCCGCCGGACGTGATGCCCAGCGCCGTGGTGCCGGCGAAGAGCGGGCCGCCGCTGTCGCCGGGCTCGGCGCAGACGTTGGTCTGGATGAGGCCGGAGACGATGCCGTCGGCGCCGTAGTTCACGGTCGCGTTGAGACCGGTGACCGAGCCGCCGTGCAGACCGGTGGTGCTGCCGCTGCGCTGCACGCCCTGGCCGACCGACGGGTCGCCCGCGCCGGTGATCTCCTGGTACGAGCCGTTGTACAGGTAGACCCTGCCGTCGGCCGCACCCGGGTTCGAGTGCTGGATGATCCCGTAGTCGTTGCCCGGGAAGCTGGAACCGGCGGTCGTGCCGATGGACCAGCTGCTGCCGATGTTGGTGCAGTGACCGGCGGTGATCGCGTAGTTCGCGCTGCCGTTGGTCACGTTGAAGCCGAGCGAGCAGCGGGCGCCACCGGTGGTGATGGCCTCGCCGCCGGCGATCAGCTTGCTGAAGGTGCCCGGGGTGCGCTTGATCGTCACGTCGGCCTCGGTGTCCGCGAGGGCCGACTTGACCTCGGCCAGCTCGGCCGCCGAGACGGTGGTGTCCGCGGTGACGACGATCTTGCCGGTGGCCTTGTCGGTGTACCAGGCGGTACCGGCGACGTCCGCGCCGCGAACGGCGGAGCTGGCGTCGGCGAGCTGAGCCGCCGTCACCTTGGCCTCGGGGGCCGGTGCGGCCACGGCGGACGGCACGGCGAGCGCGACGGCGGCCACGAGGCCGGTCGACACGGCGAGGACACGAGCGCGTCTGGACACGCCATTGAGGGGGGAGAAGCGCTTGAAGGTCACGAAATCCTCCATCGGTGGGGGGAAAGCACGGCCCCGTGGGGTGTGGGCCGTTGTTCGTGCGTCGGTCCGCGGCCGGTAGTTACCGGCTGTGGACCTGTCGATCCGCACGGATGGAATCGTTGACGTGCCACGCCTCGTACACAAGGCCGACTTCCGGACCCCCGACCGCCCGCGCCCCGGAACCCCGCCAAGGCCCCTCCGCCGGGGCGCCGCCACCGCTTCGCACCCGCGTGGCCAGCGGTTTGCTGCAAAGCAGCCGGGAACGGGGGCGCGGTGCGGGCCTCGGGCGTGAACTCCCAGTGAGGCGGCGGGTTTGAGCCTGTATACAGATGAGCTGCGACGGGTCACGTCACGAACACACACGGTTTGCAGGGCGATTCGGCACCCGGTATGAGCGGTGTGTACTGCCATGCTCCGGGCCGGTCAGCAGGCGCACGGCGGGGATCGGTACTGTTGCCGGTGCGGCGGTATGGGGCGTACGTACGACTTGTGTTCACCGGCTCGATGGCTGAATTTGTTCGCTACGGCCCTGAGTCGGCGGTATCCGGACTGTCCGCTTCCGGCCAGGCCGATTCTCTTGTGCGACGGCGCGAAGCGTGCTAATCCCTCAGGGACCCTCCACGGAAACATGATCGGGGCCGGTGCCGGGGCCCGGCCCGGGACCGGCGCCGTGGTGCCTGCCCAGCGGGATCACCAACGGGGTGCCGCTCACCGGATCGGTCGTGATCCGACAGCGCAGCCCGAAGACGTCCTGCACCGTCTCCACCGTCATGACGTCGGCCGGCGCGCCCTCCGCGACGATGCGGCCCGCCTTCATCGCGATGAGGTGATCGGCGTACCGGCACGCCTGGTTGAGGTCGTGCAGCACCATCACCACCGTGCGCCCCTCGGCGCGGTTGAGGTCCACGATGAGATCGAGCACGTCGATCTGATGGGCCAGGTCCAGATACGTCGTCGGCTCGTCCAGCAGCATCACACCGGTGCCCTGCGCGACCGCCATCGCGATCCAGGCACGCTGCCGCTGCCCGCCGGAGAGTTCGTCGACCGAGCGGTCGGCCAGCTCGGTCGTCGCCGTCGCCTCCAGGGCGTCGTGGACGGCCTGTTCGTCGGCCTTCGTCCACTGCCGCCACCAGGTCTGGTGCGGCGAACGCCCGCGCGTGACCAGGTCCACGACGGTCAGCCCCTCGGGCGCCACCGGCGCCTGCGGGAGGATGCCCAGCCGCTGCGCCAGCTCCCGCGTGGGGATGGAGTGCAGCTCACGCCCGTCCAGCCGGACCGCTCCCTGACGGGGCGTCAGCAGCCGGGCCAGCGCGCGCAACAGGGTCGATTTACCGCAGGCGTTGGCGCCCACGATGGCCGTGATCCGGCCCGGCGGCACGGCCAGATCCAGATCCGTGACGACCGGCCGGTCGTCGTACGCGAGGTGCAGCCCCTCCGCGCGGAGGTCGGGATCGCCGGTGCCGGCATCGGCGGCGACGGGCGTCGCGACAGCGGCCGGGGCGGGTTCGGGGACGGTGGTCGACATCGGTTCAGCCTCCAGAGCCCGCGCGGTTGACGCGGACGAGCAGCCACAGGAGCACGGGTGCGCCGAGCACCCCGGTGACGATCCCGACGGGCAGTTCGGTGTCGGGGATCAGTTCGCGTGCCAGGACGTCGGACACGAGGACGACGAGCGCGCCGGTCAGCCCGGCGGCCAACGGCGGCGGCCAGGCGGTACGGGCCACCCGCTGGGCGATCTGCGGCGCGGCCAGCGCCACGAAGGCGACCGGACCGGCGGCGGCGGTCGCGAACGCGACCAGACCGACCCCCACCAGCAGGACCACCAGCCGTACCGTCTGGACCCGGGTGCCCAGCCCCTTCGCCACGTCGTCGCCGAGCAGGAGCGTACGCATCAGCCGCCCCATCAGCAGCGCGGCGGGCAGCAGCACCGCCAGCGCCACGGCGAGCGGCGCGCCCTGCTGCCAGTCGCGCCCGTTGAGGTTTCCGACGAGCCAGCCCATCGACGCCTGCGCCTCGAACCGGCCGCCCCGGGCGAGCAGATAGTCGGTCGCGCTCAGACACATCCAGGACACGCCGATGCCGACGAGGATGATCCGGTAGCCGGTCGTACCGCGCCGCCAGGCCAGCGTGTACACCAGCAGCGCGCTGACCAGCGCGCCGAGCAGGCCGAGCAGTTGGGGGCCGAGACCGAAGTCCCAGCCGAGGACGATGCCCGCGACCACCGCCGTACCGGCGCCCTGCGTCAGCCCGATCATGTCGGGGCTGGCGAGCGGATTGCGGGTCATGGTCTGGAACAGCGCGCCGGACACCCCGAGGGCGAGACCCGCGAGCAGGCCCACCATGGCGCGCGGCAGCCGCAGTTCCTGGACGACGAGGACGGTCCCCGCGTCGCCCGAGCCGGTCAGCGCGCCGGCGACGTCCGTGAGCGGGATGCCGTACTCGCCGACCGAGACGTCCCAGCACAGCGCCGCGAACACGGCGACGGCCAGCACGGCGCAGACGGCGACGAGACGGGGGCGTACGACGCCGGAGACCGGCGGCCTGGCCAGCCGGAAGGGCCGGCCCCGTCGTGCGGGACTCTTCGAAAGCCCCTTGGAAACGGGGGAGTTGACATCGACGGTCATGGCTCATACCTCCGCGAGCCGGCGCCGCCGGACCAGGACGACGAAGAACGGCCCGCCGATGAACGCCACGATGACGCCCGCCTGCACCTCGACGGGGCTGGCGAGCAGCCGGCCCACGATGTCGGCGGCGAGCAGCAGGCAGGCGGCGAGCACGGCGGAGAGCGGCAGCAGCCACCGGTGGTCCGGGCCGATGCCCGCCCACTGGGCCAGCACCCGCGCGACATGCGGGACGACAAGACCGATGAAGACCACCGGCCCGATCACGGCGACGGAACCGCCGGTCAGCAGTGTCACGGCGATGACACCCTGGAGGCGCAGCAGCCCCAGCCGGCGCCCGAGCGAGGTGGCGACGTCGTCACCGAGCGCGAGACTGTTCAGCGCCGGGGCGATGAGCACCGCGAGGACGGCGCCGACGACCAGGAACGGCAGGATCCGCAGGACCGTCGCCGCGTCCTGACCGGCGAGCGAGCCCGCCGACCAGAACCGGTAGCGGTCCAGTGCGTCCGGGTCGGTCAGGACGACGGCACTGGTCAGCGACGTCAGTACGGACGTGATGGTGACCCCGGCGAGGGCCAGCTTCACCGGCGTCGGCCCGGACCGGCCGAGGCGCCCGAGCTGGTGGACGAGCACGCTCGCCGCCATGGCCCCGGCGAACGCGAACCAGATGTAGCCGTTCAGCCCGCTCAGCCCCAGGAGCCCGGCGGCGACGACGATGGCGAACGCGGCGCCCGCGCTCACCCCGAGGATCCCGGGATCGGCGAGCGGATTGTGCGTCAGCGCCTGCATCACCGCGCCGGACAGGCCCAACGCGGCGCCCGCCGCCACCGCGAGGCCGGTACGGGGGACCCGTACCGACATGATCACGTCCTCGACGCGCGTGCCGACCGGCTGCCCGGTCAGGGCGTCGAGCACCTGACCGGGCGGGATCCGCAGGGCGCCGAGCCCGAGCGACAGCAGACACAGCGCGACGAACACGACGGCGATGAGGGTGACGAGCAGCGCGGGGCGCCACCGCGCGCCACGGCCGACGGTGTCGGCGACGGTCGCGCGCCCGGTCACGTTCGCGCTCACCTTGCCGGCCGCCTTCTCCGTCATGTTCTCGGCCCGGGTCTTGCTCTCGGTCCCGGCCATCGTCAGGACGCCGGCGAGCTGACCTTGGTGGCCGGCTTGCCGTCGACGGCCGCGGCGAGCATCGGCGCGAGCCGGTCGACGGTGTAGGGCACGCTCAGCAGCGACCCGAACGAGACGGCGTAGCCGAAGTCGCTGGGCTCCTTGACGAGCACCTCGCGGCCTTCCTCGACCACGGCGAGCTTCCCGTACAGCGGGTCCTTGTGCAGCTTCGGGCCGTCCTTCGCCGGGTCCGTCATCAGCCAGACCAGGGCGTCGGTGTCGAGCAGATCGGTGCGCTCCTTGCTGATGTTGGCGCCGAACTCGTCCCCGATCGCCTTGTCGAGCCCGTCGGGCAGGCTGAAGCCCAGCGACTGGAGAAGCCGGGGCCGGGTGTCCTGGCTGCCGAAGACGAACATGCCCTCGTACGGGGTGGCCACCGCGGCGGTCGCGGTCTTGAACTGCGGGTACTTCGCCGCCACCTCCTCGATGTGCTTCTCGGTGTCCGCGACGAGCTTCTTCGCCTCGTCGGACTTGCCGAGCACCGTGCCGACGGTCTCGGTCTGCTTCTGCCACGGAATGCCGAAGTCCCGGTACTCCTTGGGCTGGGCGATCACCGGGGCGATCTTCGACAGGGTGTTGTACTGCTCCTTGGTGAGACCCGCGTACAGCGCGAGGATCACGTCGGGCCGCAGCGCGGCGATCTTCTCCGGCTGCGGTCCGGTGCCGGTGTCCTTCAGTACGGTCGGAGCCGCCTTGCCGCCGAGCTTGTCGGCCGCCCACGGCCCGATCGCGCCCTTGAAGCCGCCGAGCCATTCGGTGGTGCCGACCGGGACCTTGCCGAGTGCGAGAAGCGCGTCCTGGTCGGTGAGACCGACGGTCACGACGCGCGCCGGGTCCACGGGGACCTCGGTGCTGCCGTACTTGTGCTTGACGGTCACCTTGGCCGAGGCCTTGCCGTCGCTGCCGCTGTCGTCGTCGCCGGAACCGCACGCGGCGGTGCCCAGGAGCAGCACGACCGAGACGGCCGTGGCGGTGAGTCGGGTGTGATGGGACATGTGTGGTCCTCGGGGATCGGATGGAGCGGACAGGAAGAGGTGGGGGGCGAGGGGGATCAGGGCGGCGAGGCGGTCCGGCTGCCCGACCAGGCGGTCCAGAGCGCGGAGTACGGTCCGCCGGCGTCGCGCAGCGCCTCGTGCGTACCGCTTTCCACGACGCGCCCGCCGTCGAGTACGACGACCCGGTCGGCGGCCACGGCCTGCGTGAGCCGGTGGGCGACGACCAGCGACGTACGGCCGGCGAGCGCGGCAGCCGCCGAACGCTCCAGCACGCGGGCACCGGCGCTGCCTGCCTCGGCCGTCGCCTCGTCGAGCACGGCGACCGGGGGATCGGTCAACACCAGCCGCGCGAGGGCGAGTTGCTGAGCCCTCGCCGCGTCGAGCTGGTGCCCGCCCTCGCCGACGACGGTGTCAAGACCGTCGGGCAGGGCCTCGGCCCAGGACAGCGCGTGCACGGTCGACAGGGCGTCGCGCAACTCGGCGTCGGTGGCGTCGGCACGGGCGAGTCGCAGATCGTCGCGGAGCGTCCCGGCGAAGACATGCACTTCCTGGGTGACCAGCACGACGTCGGCCCCCCGCTCCTCGCCCCGCCCACCGATCCGCACGCTCCCGCCGGTCGGCGCCTGCACACCGGCGACGAGCCGGGCGAGGGTGGACTTCCCGGCCCCACTGGTCCCGACCAACGCGACCTGCTCGCCGACGGCGAGCACGAGGGACACGTCGTGCAGGACGGCGGGCCCGGCCCCGTACGCGTGACTCACCCGGCTGACGGCGACGGCGTCGCCTCCGGCGCGGCGGGAGGCGCCTGCGGTGCCTTGGGCGGGGTCGCCGGTCTTGGCCGTGACCTTGCCGCGAATCGCCGCGCCGTTTGCGGCGTCGAGCCCGCCTCCGGCGCCGTTGTCGGTCCCGCCGGCGGCGTCCACCGTGGTGTCGGCTGCCGCCGACGTCCTGGCATCGGCCGTGCCTTCGGCGACCATGCGGGCCTTGGCCGTGCTGTGCCTCTCGGCTTCGGCCGTGCCCCGGGCCGCCACGCTGGTCGCGGCCGTGACCATGCCGCGAACCGCCGCACCGCCCGCCCGCGCGGCCGGTACTCGACCCGCCCCGTCCACCGGCCGGCCCCCCACGCCCTCGATCTCGTGCAGATCCGTCACACCCACCAGCCGCGCCAGGCCCGCGCCCGCCTGTTGGGCGTCGTCCAGCAGGACCAGGGCCGCGTTCACCGGGCCGAACAGGCTGTGGAAGTACAGGGCGGCGGCCGTGGCCGTGCCGACCGACACCGCGCCGTCGCCTACCAGCAGCCAGCCCGTGATCAGTACGGCTCCGAGGCCCAGGTACTCGGCCACGTGCAGCCGCCCGTAGAAGCCCAGCACCAGCCGGACGCCACGCATCGTCAGGTCGACCGCCGCGCGGGAGCGGGCGGCGACCCGTTCCGTGTGTTCCGTCTCCAGCAGATAGCCGCGCACCGTCGACGCGCCGCCGATGGTCTCCAGGAGCTGTTGCTGCTGCGCCCCCGTCGCCACCCGCTGGCGCGCGTAGAGCGTGACGGCCCGGCGGACGTACCAGCGCGCCGTGAGGGCCTGTACGGGCACCGCGACCAGCGCGGCCAGCAGGAACCGCCAGTCCAGCACCGCCATCGCGGCGAGCGTGAGCACGATCGCCAGGACCGAGCGGGCCAGTTCGGGCAGCGCCGACCGTACGGCCTCGGCCACCCGCGCGACATCGCCGGTCACCCGCGCCGTCAGGTCACCCGAACCCGCGCGCTCCAGCCGGTCCGCAGGCAGTGACAGCGCGCGGTCCACGAACTGCTCGCGCAGCCTGGCCAGTACGGTCTCGCCGAGCCGGGCGACCCGGGTGAGACCGAGCGTCGTCGCCGCCCCCTGCACCACGGCCACCACGACCAGCAGTACCACCGGCAGCGTCAGATCGTCGGCCGGACGGCGGTCGGCCACGATGTCGACCACCTGGCCGAGCAGCGGCTGGACGAGCAGCCCGACCGCGGTGGCCGCGATCAGTACGACCAGCGCGACGACCGCTCGCAGGCGGTCGGGGCGCACGAGCGTCATGACCGCCGCGCGGGTCCTGGCCGCCGAGGCGACGGGCAGCAACTCCCGTGCCTCGTCCCCTATACCGGCGCTCCCGTCCGTACCGGCGCTCACGTCAGCACCGCCGTCCGGTAGACCGAGCTGCGGCTCACCAGCTCCTCGTGGGCGGCGCTGTCGGTGATCCGGCCCCCGTCGACCAGCACCACCCGGTCCGTGGCGGCGAGCAGCGCGGGGCTGCTGGTGACGAGCACGGTGGTACGGCCCTTCCGGTGCCCGCGTATCCCGACGGCGATCCGCGCCTCGGTGGCCGCGTCCACGGCGGTCGTCGGGTCGTGCACGACCAGCACGTCCCGGTCGGCCGCCAACGCCCTTGCCAGTGCGACGCGTTGACGCTGTCCGCCGGAGAGCGACCGGCCCCGCTCGCCGACCGGGGCCGCGCCACCGCCCGGCAGCGTCGCGGCGACCTCGTCGGCGCCCGCCGCCGCCATCGCGGGCCGCGGATCTACGCCGGCGGGCGCGGCGGCGGTGATGTTGTCGTGCAGGCTGCCGTCGAAAAGCTGCGCGTCGTGCTCCGCGACGAGCAGCGCCGCCCGCAGCTCCGAGGGCGCGAGCGCCGGGATCGGCACACCGTCCAACTCCACGCGTCCCGCCGCCGGGTCGACGCGCCGCGCCAGACAGCGCAGCAGCGTGGCCGCGTCGGCGGGGTCGGTGACGACGATGCCCAGGTGCTCGCCGGGCCGTACGACGAGGTCGAGCCCGGTGAGACCGCCCTGGGTGAGTCCGCGCAGCCGCAGTTCGCCGCGCGGCGGCGAGGGCAGGGCGACCTGCGGCAGCTCGCCGTCGGTGAACTCCCCGGGCGCGGCGAGCACTTCGGCGATCCGCGCCGCCGACGCCCGGCCACGCGCCAGCTCGGCGCCGACCCACGCGAGCACCCCGATCGGCCCCGGCAGGAACAGCGCGAGCCCGACGGCCGACACCAGCTCGCCGAGACCGATGGAGTCCGTCAGTACGAGCCGGCCGCCCACCAGGGCCACCAGCGCGATGAATCCGCCGGTGAGCGTCACCATGAGGCCGCTCTGGACGGCCTCGGCCCGCGCGGCGCGGATGTTCGCGGCCAGCGACTCGCGGCTGGTGCGCCGGTAGCGCTCGACGGCCGCGCGCTCCGCCCGCAGTCCCTTCAACACCCGCACCCCGGCGACGAGATCGGCCGCGACGCCCGACGCGTGCGCCGCGCGCTCCTGCTCGGCCTCGCTGCGCTGCTGCAACGGACGGGCCAGGAAGTGGCCGAGAACCATCAGCACCGGAGCGCCGAGCAGGACGAGCAGGCCGAGCGTCAGCGACGTACGCAGCAGGAACACCGCGCCCGCGACAACCCCGACCACCGCCGCGATCCCCAGCGGCACCGCCATGTTGACGGCGCCGACCCGGCGCGCGTCCTCCGTCGCGACGGTCACCAGCGTGCCGGGCGGCCGGCCCGCCTCGGTGCCGCCGTGCGGGGCGAGGACCCGCCGTACGACGTCCAGCCGCAGCAGATGCGCCGAGCGTTCGGCGGCGCCCTCGGCGATCCGGGCGCCGACCTGGAAACCGAGCGAGAGCATCACGTAGACGACGGCGAGGACGACGAGCCACCGGGCGAGCGCGCCACCGTCGGGGTGGACGACGGCGCGGTCGACGACCAGACCGATGAGAACGGGAACGAGCGCCTCGCCGATCTGGTGGGCCGCGCCCAGCACCGAGCTGAGGACGACACTCCGGCGCTGTCCCAGGACGGTGGCGCGCATGACGCCACGCCCGGACGCGTCAGCCTCCACGCTCTGCTCCTTGCCCACGTCGATCTCGGTGACGATCGACCACCCGGTCAAAAGAAGGCAAGGCTAACCTACGTACTTTCGTCCGTCGTGATCGGCCGTGATCGGCCGAGGCCGGCCGTGAGCCCGGGGCATGGCATGGACGCGGCCGATGGGGAAACCCGGAAGGGCATGACGGACGACACGAGAAGACCCGACACGAGAAGACCGGACCGGACGAGGCCCAAGGGTCGTGACGAGTCGCCGGAGGAGCAGGCCGACCGGCGCTGGGCGGAACTGCTTCAGGAGGTACGCGTCGCGCAGACCGGGGTGCAGATCCTGTTCGGCTTCCTGCTCACCGTCGTCTTCCAGCCGCGCTTCACCGACCTGTCGGACACCGACACCAACATCTACCTCGCGACGGTGGTCCTCGGAGCCGTCACCACCGGCGCGCTCATCGCGCCCGTGTCCTTCCACCGGATGGTCACGGGGCGGCAGTTGAAGCCCCAGATGGTCGAGTGGGCGTCCCGCCTCACCGTCGTAGGGCTGGTCTTCCTGCTGTGCACCATGGCGTCGGCCCTGCTGCTGATACTGCGCGTGGCGCTGCACAACGCCGTCGCGCTGTGGATCGTCGCGGGACTCGTCCTGTGGTTCGTGCTCTGCTGGTTCGTCCTGCCGGCCTGGGCCCGCCGCGACAACGCCAGGACGGAGGAGGACTGATCAGGCCGGGCGGTCCTGGAGCACGGACAGCGTGTTGCCCGCCGGGTCGGTGAACCACGCGATGTACGGGCCGCCGAGCCGGAAGATGCCCCGGTCGTCGGTCTCCATGGCGGGGTAGCGCTCGAAACTCACGCCCCGCCGGACCAGCTCGTCGACGGCCGTCTCGATGTCGTCCACGGGGAAGTTGAGGATCGTGTACGTGGCGGGGACATGGTCCGGCTTCGGGTAGACCAGCACCTCCGCCCCGCCCGCGAGACGCAGCTGCAGCATGCCGTTCGCCTCGGCGACGTCCAGCCCCAGCGTCTCGCCGTAGAAGAGACGGGCCCTCGGGATGTCGTCCACGGCGAAACCGCTGAACGCCTTGCTTCTGCCGAGCATGGCTGCGTCCTCTCGTCCGGAAGGAGGGCCGGTTCGCGGCCCTCCCTCCGACCGTACAAGGGGGGCCGGGACGCGGCAGCCCGGCGGCCCCGCGTGCGGCGCGCACCACGGATGCGTAATACTCGGAGCATGACCTCGCGTATTACCGCCACCGGCCGTGCGGCGGCCCGGTCCGCGGCGGCCGGCACCGTCCGGCGGGCCACCGCGCGCGACGCCAAGCGGCTGACCAGGCTCATCCAGGCGTCCAGCGCCTACGAGGGCCCGTACGCGCCCATGATCGCCGGCTACCGCGTGGGGCCCGACTACATCGAGACGCATCGGGTCTTCCTCGCCGCGGCCCCGGACGGCAGACTGCTCGGCTTCTACGCCCTGCTGCTCGCCCCGCCCGAGCTGGACCTGATGTTCGTCGCCGACGCCGCGCAGGGCCTCGGTGTCGGACGGCGGCTGGTCGAGCACATGAAGGGGGAGGCGCGCGACGCCGGTGTCGACGCCGTACGCGTGGTGTCGCACCCGCCCGCCGAGGGCTTCTACCGAGGCGTGGGCGCCGAACGCGTCGGTACGGTGGCGGCGAACCCGCCCGCGGTGATGTGGGACCGCCCGGAGCTGGTCATCAGGGTCGGCCCCGCCGAGACCGCTCCCGCTGAGGCCGGTCCCGCCTAAGCCCCCTCCGGTCGGTCGGCCCGGTCCGCCCGGTCCGCACGGTCGGCCTTCCGAGGACGCGGGATGTCGTCCGAGTCCAGCGACTGGTCGATGATCTGCCGGGCGCAGTCGGAGATGCGCGACTGCCGCGCGCGGGCGAAGTTCCGCAGCGCGGTGAACGCGACGTCCGGGTTGGTGTTCCAGCGCTCGGCGAGGATCCCCTTGGCCTGTTCGACGACGACGCGGCTGGTGAGCGCGCGCTGCAACTGGGCCTTCTCCAACTGCTCCTGACCGAGGTCGCGTTGCTGCAGGAGCGCGATGGTGGCGACATCGGCGAGTGCCTGGGCGAGCGAGGCGTCCTGCGGTGTCACGGACTGCCGGCGGGTGTCGAAGAGGTTCATGGCGCCGAGCGCGCGGTTGCGCAGGCGCAGCGGGAAGACATGGCTGGTCCGGAACCCGCTCGCGCGGGCGCGGTCGGCGAACGCGGGCCAGGCGTCGGTGGCGGCCGGGTCGCCCAGGTCGATGCCGGTCCGCGCGGCGCCGGTGCGGTAACAGTCCAGGCAGGGGACCTGGTCGTGCTGGATGGCGAAGAGTTCCAGCAGATGGGTGTTCTCGTCGGAGGCGGCGACGGTGTGCAGGGTCCCGCGCTCGTTGGCCAGGAGGATCCCGGCGGCGGAGACGTCGAGCAGGGTGACGCAGTGGGCGCAGAGCTGTTCCAGGAACTCCATGAGGTCGAAGTCGTCGATGAGCGAGTCCGCCACCTGCACGAACACATCCGACACCTGCTGTTCGCGGGACATGGGCGTCATCCCTCTCTCTTCTCGGTCATGTCCGGTGAGGACCGTTCGTCGTCGGACCGCGGTCGTCCGGGGCGTGGCCGCCCTTGGCACTGTCGTCCGGCTGGTCGTCCGGTTTGTCGTCCCGCTTGGTGTTCCGCTTGGTGTCCCGTTGGCCGTGCGGCTGGTCGTCGTCCAGGCGCAGCCGTCTGGCCACGATGTCCTCGGCGGCGGCCACGATCGGCCTGTTCCGGCCGTAGGCGTACGCCCGGAGCCGTAACAGAGCCTGGCCGAGCGGCAGTCCGAGCTGGACGCTGAGCATTCCCGTCGCCTGGTGCACGACGGCACGGTGCAGGTCGCCGTCCGCCAGGTCGGCGACCCAGGGGTCGGGCTCCGCGCCACCACCGCCTAGGTGGCGCAGGGTGAGAGCCGTCGCGAGGGCCACGGCGTCGTCCATCTCCTGTCCGGTCATGGGGCCGGCGGTGGCACGCAGGGCGGTCAGGACGCCGACCGTGATGCCACCGAGTACCAGCGGAAGGCAGAAGACCGCTCGGACCGGCAGATCCGGCAGCTCGGCCAGGGCGGGCACGAGAGCCGGCCACCGGCCCGTCCGTACCGCCGACAGGTCGTCCGCCAACGACAGTAGACCCGTGCGGAGCGCGTCGGGGCCGGGACCCTCGCCGAGCGTGAACTGGAGGTCGTCGAAGGAGGCGCCGGTGGCGCCCGACGACCACAACTGCTCCAGCGCCCGGTCCGCCCGGTCGCCGACGGTCAGGGACACCACCAGATGGTCCATCCCGAGAACGGCGGCGCACTCGTCGGCCAGCCGCCGCGGCGGAGCCGGTAGATGCAACAGCCGCAGTATCCCGGTCATCCGGGAGCTGATCACCCGCGCCCCCGTCTCCCCATGACGGCAGACCCTACTCCCTACTGCTCGGCCAGCATGTCCGTACGCAGTTCGGCCAGCGCACGCGTGAGGAGCCGCGACACATGCATCTGCGACACACCGAGCACCGTGCCGATCTGAGCCTGCGTCATCTCCCGGCCGAACCGCATCCGGATGATGCGGCGCGCCCGCTCGTCCAGCCGGCCCAGTCCCGCCGCGAGTGCCTGAAGGTCCTCGACGCGCTCCATGCCGGGGTCGCCGCCGCCCACCGTGTCCGCGTAACTTCCGCCGCTCGTACGGCCGTTCCGGCGACCTGGTGCGCCCGGTTCGGCGGGGGCGTCGAGGGAGCCGGCGATATAGCCGTTGGCGGCGACCTGCCCGTCGATGATCTCGTTCTCGCTCAGACCGAGGCGCTCGGCCAGCTCGCCGACCGTCGCCTCGCGGGCCAGCGCCGTACCGAGCTGTTCCCGGGCCCTGGACAGGTCGATACGCCGCTCCTGGAGCTGCCGGGGCACATGCACCGCCCAGGTGCCGTCGCGGAAGTACCGCTTGATCTCACCGGCGATGTAGGGAACGGCGAACGACGCGAACTCGACCTCGCGGGACAGGTCGAACCGGTCGATGGCCTTGATCAGTCCGATCGTGCCGACCTGGCGGACATCTTCCGTCTCGCTCCGGTCCGGACGCCGGAACCTGCGCGCCGTGTAACGGACCAGGGAGACGTTCATCTCGATGAGCGTGTTTCGCGTGTACTGGTACTCGGAGGTGCCCTCCTCCAGCGTCGCCATCCGCCGGAAGAACTCTCTCGTCAGGGCACGTGCGTCCTTGGGAGCGACCTTCGTCGCGTCCCCGGTCCAGGGAAGGTGGGGTGTCCGCGTGCTGGTTGCCATGAGCTCCGCCCACTACGGCCGTCGAACAACGGGTCGCCGGGGGCCGGGGCTCTTTTCGTACGGTAGTCCTCCTGACCGCGTGTCGGCTACGGACGACCGGGAAAGCCACTCACACGGGTAGTTGAGTTCCGGGTGACCACTGATCCGTGTCGGGATGTGATCGGATGGGATGCGGTCCGAACCATTGACCGGACTCCACCAAGACGCAACGCTGTTGCACATGACTGAACGCCGGACACTCATGTGAATCGGCGTTCGGCGGTCCCGCACCATCGTGCGTCAACGAGTAGTTATTCCTGAATCACTCCCTGAACCCCCACATCTCAGGAAGGCAGGCAACAACTCATGAAGGACTCACAGGAATCGGCGCAGGAAGCGTCTGAGGGCACGATCAACTGGCAGACCCCCGAGTTCGTGGTCGTCGAGACCGCACTCGAGGTCACCGCCTACGCCCTGACCGACCGGTAGACCCCGCCGCCATGCTGCTGCAGGTGCTCGGCACCGCGGCGGGCGGCGGGCTGCCCCAGTGGAACTGCGCGTGTCCCGGCTGCGCCGGGGCACGCGCCCACCCGCACCGGCGCCGCCGTCATGCCTCACTCGCCCTGCGCGCCGACGAGAACCGCTGGTACCTCGTCAACGCGACCCCCGACATCGGCGACCAGATCGAGGACAGCCCCGCACTGCACCCGGGACCGGGCCCGCGTGACACACCCGTGGCCGGAGTGATCCTCACCGACGCCGAACTCGACCACACCCTGGGCATCGCCCGGCTGCGGGAGGCCGACGGATTCGACGTCCTCGCCACCCGGCCCGTCCACGGCGCGTTGACCGGGCTCATGAGACTGGACGACATCCTCACCCCGTACACCCGCCTCGAATGGCGGGAGTTGGGCGGCGAGCCCGTGCCGCTCACCAAGAGCGGCAGCGTCGAGATCGACGCCGTACCGGTCTCGCCCAAACGCCCTCGCTACGCCGCGGCCGCGGCAGGAGCCGGAGCCCCGGCCGCCTCCGTGGCCGACGACGACCACACCTGGGTGGTCGCCCTGCGACTGCGTGAAACGGCGACCGGACGCAGCCTCGTCTACGCGCCCGCCCTCGCCCGCTGGACCGACACCTTCCAGGACGCCGTCGAGGCCGCCGACTGCGTGATTGTCGACGGCACCTTCTGGGACGACGACGAACCCGTACGGACCGGCATCTCGGCCAGGACCGCCACCGGCATGGGACATCTGCCGATCGCCGGACCGGGCGGCACCGCGCGCCGGCTCTCCGGGCTGCGCGCCCGCTGCCTCTACACGCACCTCAACAACACGAACCCCCTCGGCGACCCGGACGCCCCGCAGCACACGCTGCTCGGGGAGTGGGGCCTGGAAGTCGCCGCCGACCGAATGGTGATCGAGCTGTGAGCACAGCCGCCCCGACAGCGACACGCACCGGCGGGCCCTGGAGCCCCGAGGAGTTCACGGACCGGCTGCGCGCCGTCCCCGCCGAGCGCTACCACGACCGCCACCCGTTCAACGTACGGATGCACGAAGGCACCCTGGAGCAGGGCGAGTTGCGCCGCTGGATCATCAACCGCTTCCACTACCAGCGGCATATTCCGGTCAAGGACGCGCTGATCCTCGCCAAGTTCGACGACTCCTCGCTGCGCCGCTCCTGGCTCCGCCGCATCCAGGACCACGACGGACTCGTGGAGGGCGAGGGCGGCATCGAGCGCTGGCTGCGGCTCGGCGAGGCCGCCGGGATCGACCGGGCGCGGCTGCGCTCGGGCGCGGAAGTCCTGCCGGGCGTACGGCTCGCGGTCGACGGATACGTCAACTTCTGCCGTCTGGGCTCCCCGCTCGAAGCCGTCGCCGCCTCCCTCACCGAGCTGGCGGCGCCCGGCATCATGCGCACCCGTATCGAGGCGTTCGAACTGCACTACCGCTGGATCCAGGCCGACGGGCTGATCTACTTCCGCGACCGCATCGGACAGGGCGGGCGGGACAGCCAGGAAGCCCTGGCCCTGGTCGTCGAATGGGCCACGACCCGGCGGGAGCAGGAAGCGGCCGTCGCCGCGCTCCGGTTCAAGTGCGACGTGCTCTGGTCCCTGCTGGACGCGGTCGACCACGGCGCGGGGGAGCGCCCATGACGACCGGACCACCCCCGGACATCGACACCGACTGGAAGCCGGTGCTCTCACGGTCGGTCGTGTTCCGGCACGACCGGGTCCGTGACACGGACCTGCTCGTCCTGCCCGAGCGCGTCGTCGTGCTCCAGGGCAACGCCGGGTCCATCCTGCGCCTCTGCGACGGCGCCAACGACGTCGGCGCGATCGTCGCCACCCTCGCCGCACAGCACCCCGGCGCACCCGTCGCCGACGAAGTCCCGGTCTTTCTGGGGCGGTTACGCGCGGAAGGCTGGCTCAAGTGACGGAACCGACCAGGCCGGACCCGCCGTGGGCGCTGCTCGCCGAGCTGAGCCACGGCTGCCCGCTGCGCTGCTCGTACTGTTCCAACCCCCTCGAACTGGTAGGCCGGGTAAGTGAACTGACGACCGATCAATGGGCCGGGGTGTTCCGCCAGGCCGCCGACCTCGGAGTCGTACAGAGCCATCTCTCCGGCGGTGAACCGCTGTTGCGCCGCGACCTGACCGAGATTGTCGCCGCCGCCGACGGCGCCGGGATCCACACCCAGCTCGTCACCAGCGGAGTCGGCCTGCATGAGCAGCGGCTCGCCGCGCTGGTGGACGCCGGGCTGCGCAGCGTGCAGCTCTCGGTGCAGCACGCCGATCCCGCCGCCTCCGAACTCATAGCCGGGGCACGCTCGTTCGCCGCGAAGGAGCGCGCCGCCGGGCTCGTGCGCGCGGCGGACCTGCCGCTCGGTCTCAACGTCGTCCTGCACCGCTCCAACCTCGACGCCCTGGACGATCTCGTCGAACTCGCCCTGGCCTGGGGCGCGGAGCGCGTCGAGCTGGCCAACACCCAGTTCTACGGCTGGGCGTTGCGCAACCGCGACGCGCTCCTGCCCGACCGGGCCCAGCTCTCCCGGGCCCGGGAGTCCGTCGAGCGGTGGCGGGAACGGCTGGCCGGGCGGCTGGACCTGGTGTGGGTCGTGCCGGACTACGTGGACGGGACGGCCAAGCCCTGCATGGGCGGCTGGGGCGCGGTCTCGCTGACGGTCGCGCCCGACGGCACCGTCTACCCCTGCCCGGCCGCCGCCGCCCTGCCGGGACTGGACGCGCCCAATGTCAAGGACCACTCCTTGGAGTGGATCTGGCACGAGTCGAAGGCCTTCAACCTCTATCGGGGCGAGGAGTGGATGAGCGCCCCGTGCCGCGGCTGCGAGCTGCGGACCAAGGACTTCGGCGGCTGCCGCTGCCAGGCCCACGCGCTCACCGGCGACGCCGCGCGAACGGACCCGGCCTGCCGTCTGTCGCCCGACCACGCACTCGTACGCGACCTGGTGGACGCCCTCCCGGTCGGCGCGGAGCCCCCGTACGTCTACCGGGACTACCCCAAGGACCACGGAACCGCGCCGGATCACCCTTAGAACTTCCTTTCCCGCACCACCTCCCACCTCTCCCACCCCCCACTCCTCCCGGAGGAAGCCATGCAGGGCAGCAAGCCGACGAAGACCCTCGTCAGGACGGCGGCGGCCGCGGTCGCCGCCGCGGCGATCGTCGCCGGACTCGTCCAGACCGCCGGCGCGAGCGAGTCCGCCGTCGCCCAGGAGGCGGCGGCCAAGGCGCCCGCCGCCGCGGCCGGTGTCCCGACGAACATCACCACCATCTCCACCGGCTACTCGATCCCGTGGGGCATCCACTGGCTGCCCGACAGCTCATCGGCGCTGGTCACCGAGCGCAACACGTTCAAGGTCTTCAAGGTGACACCGAACGGGCAGCGGACCGAGGTCGGCTCCGTTCCCGAGTCCCAGACCACCGGCGGTGAGGGCGGCCTGATGGGCGTCGCCGTCGACCCGAACTGGGCGAGCAATCACTTCGTGTACTTCATGCACACCTCGTCCGAGGGCAACCGGATCGCCCGGATGACCTACGACGGCACCCGACTCACCGGCTACACGGCGCTGTTGAAGGGCATCGCGAAGAACAGGTACCACAACGGCGGCCGGCTCGCCTTCGGCCCCGACGGCTATCTCTACGCCTCCACGGGCGACGCGCAGAACACCTCCCTGGCCCAGGACAGGAACTCGCTCAACGGCAAGATCCTGCGGATGACGACGGCCGGCGCCCCGGCGCCCGGCAATCCCTTCGGCAACCATGTCTTCAGCCTGGGCCACCGCAACCCGCAGGGCATCGCCTTCGACCCGCAGGGCCGCCTCTGGGAGGCCGAACTCGGCGAGAACGCCCGGGACGAACTCAACCTCGTCAAGGCCGGCAACAACTACGGCTGGCCCGTCTGCGAAGGCACCTGCTCCACCGCCGGGATGACCAACCCGAAGGCCACCTGGACCACCGCCGAGGCATCGCCCAGCGGTATCGCCATCGTCGACAACGCCGTCTACATGGCCTCACTGCGCGGCGAACGGCTCTGGCAGATCCCGATCAACGCCGGCAACGAGAACGTCGGCACACCGCAGGCGCACTACGTCGGCACGTACGGGCGACTGCGCGGCGTCACCAAGGTGCCGGGCACCAACGCGCTCTGGCTCTCCACGACGAACGTGGACGGCAACGGCGGTGAGCCCGCCGGGTCGGACAAGATCTTCCGGGTGACGATCGGCTGAACCGGCGCGCGCCTCGTACGACGGCCTCGTCGGACACCGTTTCCGTACGGAACCGGGGTCCGGCGACCGGCTTCGTGAAGCCGCCTCGTACCCCGGCGCGCGCCCCCAATACGGCCGCTGCCCGGCGCGGAACTCCCCTTCCGCGCCGGACAGTCGGCCCGCCAACACGGTTGCGCGGAAGGTGAGATCGCCGACTCGGGGAGCGGTAGTGTTCGCGCTCACGGTGCGTAAGGTGAGTTGCGCCGTCGGTTACCGCGGCGAGGGTGAACGCTGTCCTCGGTCGCTGTCTCCGGACCCGCCAGACTTCCCCGATCCTCCCGAGGTCCGTCCGATGATCGAGATAACGGTCCTGGCCGCGAGTGGCCTGGCCACCGGGACTCTGCTGGTGCTCGTCCTGGCAGGTGGGCTGTTCCGGTCCCGCCGCGACCGGGCCGGACTCCGCGAGGAGATCGTCCACCTGCGGGACCGTCTCGACAACGAGCGGTCGAAGGCCGCGCGCGCGTCCGACGCGCTCACCGCCGAGATCGCGCACCTCGCCGAGAAGCGCGTCCCCGCGGTGGCGACCCGTGCCGCGCACCCGCACGTCCAGGTACCGGGACCGCTCAACTCCGAGTTCGCCCGCACCGGCCCCGGCGCCGGTCTGGACGGCGTGATCGACGGTCTGTTGGCCGTCATGAAGCAGGAGCGCAAGCGGGTCGACGCCGCGGCGCGCGCCGGCATGCGCGGCACCACCCGGGAGATCCAGGCCGGGCTCTACCGGCTGCAGGATGTGCTCCGAGGGCTGCAACAGCAGTACGACGAGCCCGAGTTGGCGCAGACCCTGTTCGAACTCGACCACGAGAACGAGCAGTCGCTGCGGCGCGCACAGGTCGCCGCAGTGGTCTGCGGCGCCTGGGTGGGCCTGGCCCGCGAGGAGTCGCACCTGGTGGACGCGGTGACCGGTGGCCAGTCACGGATCGTCGGCTACCACCGTGTGCGCGTCAACAACCATCTGGAGCCGGGCACCGCGCTCGTCTCGCACGCCGTCGAGCCGGTCGCGATCATCGTCGCCGAACTCCTCGACAACGCGCTGCGGCACTCCTCACGGGACACCGACGTCACGGTGAACCTGGAACGCGCCCACCACGGGGTCGCCGTCACCATCGACGACGCCGGTGTCGGCATGTCCGCCGACGAACGCGCCTACGCGCAGCGGATGGTGGCGAGCAGCGAGCCGATCCTGCTGTCGGACCTCGGCGACCCGCCGCGCATGGGGCTGGCCGCGATCGGGCAGCTCACCCGGCAGTTCGACCTGTCCGTCGACCTGTCGACCCCGTCGCCGTACGGCGGGGTACGCGCGGTGCTGCTGGTCAACAACCACCTGCTCAGCCATGTCGACCCGGCCCTCCGGCCGCCGGCCGCCGCCGCCCCGCGCTCCACCCGCCCCGCCGGGACGCCGGAACAGCCCGCCAAGCCGGAGACGGCGGGGAAGCTGCCCGTCAGGACCGCGTCGGCCTCGCGGAACGTACGGGCGGCCGCCCGCCGGGCGACCCCGCCCGCGACCCCCGAGACCGCCCCGCACGCCCACCCCGCGCACGTCAACTCCGCCCACGCCGACGACCGTTACCCCACCACCACACCCGACGGCGCCGTCGACCCCGACCCCGACACCCCGCCCGGCGACGACGTCCTGCCTCAGCGCAGACGCCGCCGCGCCGCCCGCCCCGGCGCCGAAGTCCCGGCCCCGGCCGCCCGACCCGTCCCCGAGCAGGCCCAGCCGCCCGCCCGTACCCCCGAACACTCCGCCGCTGCGCTCGGTGCGCTCCAGTCCGGTACCGCAGCGGCACGATCCACCGCCGACCCCGAAGGGAACGACCCGCGATGAAAAGCCGCGACGCCGGCGAAACGGCGTGGGTGCTTGATCCGATCCTGGAAATCCCGCATGTGCGGGCAGCCGTCCTGCTCACCCGAGACGGCCTCGTCTCCGGTTACACGGACGCGCTGACCCAGGCCACCGCCGAACGCACGGCGGCGATCACCAGCACCGTGCATGGCGCGTGCCGTACGGCCGCCGCCGCCTTCGCCGACCACGACGACGCCGAGATCCGCCAGATCGTCATCGAGTCCGACCACGGCTACATCCTGGTCGCGCCCACCTCGCACGGCACCTGTGTGGCCGCGTACGGAACCCCGGAGGTACGGCTCGACCTGCTCGCCCACCGGGTGCACTCGCAGGTGGCCAGACTCGGTGAGAAAACGATGACCGCCGCACCACGCGCGGCGGAGGGCGGCGCTCCGGTATGACCGGCCGCAGGAGCGGCCGCCCACTCGTTCCCGCCTATCTGTCCACCGGCGGGGTGGCTCGGCCGAGCCACACCGAACTGGAGCGGCTTTCGCTGCTGACCGGGGGGACCGGACCCGCCCCCGACGGGCTGCCCGCCGCCCGGCACGCGCTCTTCGACGTGCTCGACGGCGGGACGCTCACCCTCGTGGAGGCCGCGGCCCTGCTGGAGCTGCCGGTCTCCGCCGTACGCGTACTCGCCGCCGAGCTGGCGGACCAGGGGCTGGTGAGCTTACGCGCGCCCGTGCCCCCGGCCGCCCTGCCCGCACCCGACCTGTTGAAGAGAGTGGCCGATGGCCTCCGCGCCCTCAAGCAGTAGCACCAGCGGCCCCAGCGTCGATGGGTTGCATCTGCCCGACACCACCAGCGAGTTGGCCAAGATCCTGGTGGCCGGCCCGTTCGGCGTGGGCAAGACCACGCTGATCGACTCGGTGTCCGAGATCCGCCCCCTGCACACCGAGGAACACCTCACCGAGGCGTCCGTGTCCGTGGACGACCTCGCGGGCGTACGCGACAAGACGACCACGACCGTCGCCATCGACTTCGGGCGGATCAGCCTGGACGCCGGGATCGTGCTCTATCTGTTCGGCACCCCCGGTCAGGAGCGCTTCCGCGCCCTGTGGGCGGACATCGCCCACGGGGCGCTCGGGGCTCTCGTCCTCGTCGATTCACGTCGTATCGACGACTCCTTCGACGTACTCGGTCTGGTCGAGGAATCAGGGCTGCCGTACGCCGTCGCGCTCAACACCTTCCCCGACGCGCGCACCTACACGGAGGAGCAGTTGCGCGGTTCGCTGGACCTGGAACCCGGCACACCCATGATCGTCTGCGACGCCCGCGACACCAACTCCTCCATCGACGCTCTGCTCGCACTCGTCCAGCATTTGATAGCGGGCCACGCCGCCGGCACCGGCCCCACCACGGAGAGCCGGTGACCTGGTGACTTCCTACCCCGCGCCCGCGAAGGCGTTCTCCCTCTCGGCGCCGGTCCGGCTCTGGGACGAGGGGTTCGCCGCCGACCCGCGCGGCCGCTACGAGGCCCTCCGGGCACAGGGGCCGGTCGGCTGGGCCGAACTGGCCCCCGGCGAGCCCGCGTACATCGTCACCGACCGCCGGGCCGCGCTCGACATCCTGCACGACCCGGACACCTGGTCGCGCGACTCCAGGGAGTGGGAGGCCACCGCCGCCCCCGACTCGCCGATCTTCGGCATGCTGAGGTGGCGCCCCAATCCCCTCTTCACCGACGGTGCGGTGCACCGGCGTTACCGGACGGCGCTGGTCGACGGCTTCGACCTCGTCGAGCCGCACGACCTGCGCGAGCGTGTGCACCGCGCCGTGGACCTGCTGGTCGGCCGGTTCGGCCCGGCGGGCAGCGCCGACCTCGTGGACGACTTCGCCCGCCCCTTGATGACGCTGATCTTCAACAACCTCTTCGGCCTGCCCGACAGCGAGAGCGCCCGCCTCAACAACTCGCTCGGCCGGCTGATGGAAGGCGGCGCCGAGGCCGCCGCCGGAGACGTGGAGTACGGCGAGTACGTCACGGAACTCGTCACCGCCAAGACCCTCGAACGCGGTGACGACCTCACCAGCTGGCTGATCGACCATCCGGCGGACCTCACGTACGAGGAAGTCGTCTGGCAGGTCTTCCTCACCATGGGCGCGGGCCACGAGCCCACCGCGAACCTCGTCGCCAACGCCCTGTCCCGGATGCTCGGCAACCCCTCCTACTACTCCACCCTCACCAGCGGCTCCCGCCCCGTGATGGACGCGGTCCTCGAAGTCCTGCGCCACGAGACACCGTTGGCGAACTACGGCATCCTCTACGCCCGCGAGCCGCTGAGCTTCCACGGCGTCTGGGTGCGCGAGGCGGTGCCCGTCATCGTCTCGTACGGAGCGGTCGGCTACTTCTCCGAACAGGACGCCGCCGACACACCGCACCACCCGCACGACGCCTCCCATCTGTCCTGGGGCGCGGGCGCGCACAAGTGCCCCGTCAAACAGCACGCGCTGCTCATCGCGACCGAGGCCATCGAGCGGATCACCCAGTGGCTGCCCGACCTGGAACTCGTCACACCACGCGACCAACTCACCTGGCGGCCGGGCCCGTTCGTCCGCTCCCTGAAATCGCTGCCGGTCCACTTCACACCGCGTACACCGGACACCGTCGTCGCCGGCCCGTAACGGCCGTGGAGGGCTACTTGAGATACCCGAGACCCGGATGGACGTCGACATAGCCGTCCACCAGGCGCCGCGCCACGGTCACCGAGTCGACGAGCGGGTGCAGCGCGAACGCCTTCACCGCCGTCGTACGCGAACCGCTCTCCGCCGCCGCCAGCACCTCACGCTCGACCGCCTTCACCGCGCAGACCAGACCGGTGGCGTGGTACGGCAGCGGCTCCACCGCCAGCGGATGGGCGCCGTTCGCGTCCACGAGGCACGGGACCTCGATGACGGCGTCGGAGTCCAGCACCGAAAGCGTCGTGCCGTTGGGGACGTTGAGGATGAGCGTCGCCCGGCTGTCGTGCGCGATGGCCCGCATCAGGGCGAGGGCGACCTTCTCGTACCCGCCCGACTCCAGGTCCTCGACGGCGCGTTCACCCGCCCCGGCCGCCTCGCGGTTGTGCGCCATGTACGTGGCCTCGCGTTCGGCGCGGGTACGGTCCCAGGTCGCCAGCGCGGGGGCGTCGGGCCGCTCCATCTCCGCGTAGAAACCGGCCTGTTGGTCCCGCAGGAACGCGCCACGCGTGCGCTCGGCCTCGCGGTAGGCGCGTACGGTCTCGCGGTTGAAGTAGTAGTAGTGCAGATACTCGTTGGGGATCGAGCCGAGGGACCGGAGCCAGTCCGTGCCGAACAGCCTGCCCTCCTCGATCGAGCCCAGCAGCCCGGGATCGGCGAGCAGCCGCGGGAGTTGATCGCGGCCGTCGATGCGCAGACCGCGCAGCCAGCCGAGATGGTTGAGGCCGACGTAGTCGATGAAAGCGGTGCCGGGGTCGCCGCCCAGGACGCGCGCGACGCGGCGGCCGAGCCCCACGGGTGAGTCGCAGATGCCGATGACCCGCTCGCCGAGGTGGCGTGCCATCGCCTCGGTGACCAGCCCGGCGGGGTTCGTGAAGTTGATGACCCAGGCGTCCGGGGCGAGGCGGGCGACCCGGCGCGCGATGTCGACGGCGACGGGCACGGTGCGCAGCCCGTACGCGATACCGCCGGCCCCGACGGTCTCCTGACCGAGCACCCCCTCGGCGAGCGCCACGCGCTCGTCCGCCGCGCGGCCTTCGAGACCGCCGACCCGGATCGCCGAGAACACGAAGTCGGCGCCCCGGATCGCCTCGTCCAGATCGGTGGTGACGGTGACCCGCGGCGCGTCGGGCACACCGGCCGCCTGGTCGGCGAGTACCCGGGCGATGGCGGTCAGCCGGGCGGTGTCCACGTCGTGGAGGACGACATCGGTGACCCGGCCTTCGGCATGGTCGCCGAGGAGCGCGCCGTACACCAGAGGGAGCCGGAAGCCCCCGCCGCCGAGGACCGTGAGCCTCATCCGACAACCACCTTCGACGCGCGCCGCGACCGTCGCGCCGCGACTGAACAGGACGCTCCCGTTATACGTCACCGACGGCGGGTCCACCCACGGCGGAGCCGGCGACGGGGTCGGGCTGCCGGGCCGGTTCGGGGGACACGGCGAGCGTGAACGAGTGGCCCGCCGGATCGGAGTACGTCCGCACGTCGCGCGGCCCGCTGTTGTTCTTGGCCTCCACCGGCCTGGCACCCAGCCCGACCGCCTCACGCTCGGCCTCGTCCATGTCACCCCGGTTCACGAGGATGCGCAGATGGGCCTGCTGGGAGTCGTCGGGCCGGGGCCAACTCGGCGGGGCGTAGCCGTGGTCGCGGTGGATCGCCAGACGGACGCCGTTGTTGCCGACGATCTCCAGATAGTCGGGGTCGCCCCACGGGCGGATCTCCGCGTCGAGCAACGCGGCGTAGAACTCGGCCAGTTCCATCGGTTCGGCACAGTCCAGGACAAGGACACTCGTCTTCTCAACCATGCCCTCGCGTGTACCCGCCGTCATCGGCGGCACACGATGGGGTACGGGGGTGGGAACGGGCGCGGACGCCCGCCCGGACGGGGCACCAAAGGGCGCGGACGGAAAGCGTTGGCGGTTCCGGCCGCCGCCCCTGCATGCTGGCCCCATGCTGATCAGGGAAGCCACCCGCGAGGACTGGGCCGCCATCTGGCCGTTCTTCCACCGGATCGTCGCCGCGGGGGACACGTTCACCTATCCGACCGATGTCGCCGAGGACGACGCGCGCGGCTGGTGGCTCCTGGCCCCGCCGAACCGTACGGTCGTCGCCGTCGACGACACGGGCTCGGTCCTCGGCACCGCCAAGATGAACAACAACCACATGGGCAACGCCGCTCATGTCGCGAGCGCCAGCTACATGGTCGACCCGGCGCACGCGGGCCGGGGTGTGGGCCGGGCGCTGTGCGAGTACAGCCTGGAGTGGGCGCGGACGGCGGGCTTCCGCGCGATGCAGTTCAACTCGGTCGTGGAGACCAACACGTACGCGGTGAAGCTGTACGAAGCACTCGGCTTCACGGTGCTCGGCACACTCCCCGAGGGCTTCCGCCACCCGGTGCACGGCTATGTCGGGCTGCACATCATGCACCGCGCGCTCTGAGCGTCACCGCCGACGGCGATCAGTCCTCCGGGCGGCCCTGGAGGCGCGCGGCGCGTTCGCGTATCCCGGGCAGCTCTCCGTACAGCGCGCCGCCCGGACAGTGCGTCGAATAGCCGTCGCGGTGCCCCGACACCGTACGGAAGATCTGCCGGGTGCCCTTCTTGTAGCGGCTGCCGTCGTTGGTGGACACCAGCGTCGTCGTGCCGCGCGGATCCACCCCGTACAGGCCGAGCTTCCATGCGATCAGCCGGGCGAGCGCGTCGACCATGGGCTCGGGCACCGGCGCGCCGTCGCTGAAGTCGCCTATCGCGGCGATGCCGACCGTGCTGATGTTGAAGCCGAGGGTGTGCGCGCCGACGACCGGGTTGTTGATGCCGCCCGCGCGCCCCTCGTAGATGACGCCGCCCCGGTCCACCAGGAAGTTGTAGCCGATGTCGTCCCACTGCCGGTTGTCGACGTGGTCGACGGCGAAGGTACGGATGAGGCCCGGGACCTCGGGGCGCGTGTAGTCGTTGGGGCTGCTGGTGTGGTGGATGAAGACGGCCTTCACGGCGTTAGCCGTACGCTCCGGCTTCCGCCGGGGCGGGGGCTTCTCCTGCCAGAACGTCCGGGGCTCGACGGCGGGCGGCGCACTGGCCCAGCGGAGCGCGCGCTCAGGGCGTGCCTGCGGGCGTGGGCGAGGGGCGGGCCCGTCCTCGCCGGCTTTCCCGGCGGCGTCGGCGGCCAGGGTGAGGCCCGCACCCGCTGCGGCGGCCCAGCCCATGCCACGAAGCAGCACGCGCCGGTCGATGCTCATGGGGATGAGCGTATGGCGCGCCGCCGTGATCCGCCTCCCCTCCGCAGAGGGTGATCAGCCCTCGATGACGACGGTGAGACCGTCGAGCAGCGGCCCCAGACCGAATTCGAACAGTTCGTCCAGACGGAGGTCGTATCCGCCCTCCCGCCCGGCGGCGGCGGTGATCCTGGCGAACGTCGGATGGTCGCCCGAGGCGGCGACCGCGTCGAGCGCGGGCCCCTGGCTGTTCAGCCACTCCTCCTCGGACAGCCCCGTCGCGGACTGGGCCTGCGCCTCGCGCTCCAGATTGACGGCGATTCCCTGCACATAGCTGTAGATCAGCACATGCAGGTCCAGGACGGTCCGCGGGTCGAGACCGTGGCCGTCGAGGGCGCTCAGGATCCACTCGGCGTGGACCATCAGATTGGGCAGCGGCACCGGTCTGGTGAGGGACGTGATGTGCGCCAGCCAGGGGTGCCTGCGGTACAGCGCCCACTGGGTGCGGGCGCCGAGTTCGATCCGTGGCCGCCAGTGGGCGGGGAGGCCGCCGGGGTAGGACTCCTCCCCGTACACGGCGTCGGCCATCAGCAGGACAAGGTCGTCCTTGCCGGTCACGTAGCGGTACGGCGACATGGTCGCGACACCGAGCCGTGCGGCGACACCGCGCATGGACAGTGCGGCCAGTCCCTCGGCGTCGGCGATCTCGACGGCGGCGCGGACGACCCGGTCGCGGGTCAGTTCGGCGTGTCCGGCGTGTTCGGTGAGCCCCGACGCGGCGGGTGGGGCGGACGTGGCGGGTGGGGCGGACGTGGCGGACGCGGAATCGGCTGCCGCCGGCGCCACCACCGTGCCGACACGCGGCTTGGCCAGCACCACCCCCTGCAGTCGCAGAGTCGTCAGCGCTTTCGTCGCCGTCGCGAGCGCGACGCCCCACTCCCGTGCGATCTGCCGGGTCGACGGCACCGGGTCGCCGGGGGACAGCTCACCGTCCGCGATACGGCGCCGGATCTCGGCGACGATGCGCAGATACGGGGGACGGGGCGGCTGCGGCGGATCTTTTTTCACGGTCGTCTCGCACTCCCGGTCGTCCTGTACTAGAGCAGCGGCTACCGGCCGACCTCTGGCTCAGCTCCCCTGTCAGGGCGTCATTACCCTAGTACAGAGCGGAGAACCGGACGGTTGGCAGCCCTGCGCGTACGCCGTACATTCAGCGGCGTACACCGTACTGAGGAGTCCGAAATGAAGACTGTGCTCATCTCCGGCGCCGGCGTCGCCGGCCTCACCCTCGCCCACTGGCTGCACCACTACGGCTTCGAGCCGACCGTCGTCGAGAAGGCCGCCGCCCCGCGGCCGGGCGGCCAGGCCGTCGACGTCCGGGGCGTCGCGCTCGACGTCGCGGACCGTACCGGCATCGGCTCGGCGATACGTACCGTCCGCACCCGCATGCGCGGCATGTCGCTGCTCGACCCCGACGGCAACGAGATCCACCGCTCCACCGAGGAGACCTTCAGCGGCGGCCGGCTCGACAACGACGACATCGAGCTGCTGCGCGAGGACCTGACCGACATCCTGTACGGGCGCACCCGCGCCGGCGTCGAGTTGGTCCACGGCGACTCCGTCACCGCCCTCACCGAGCGGACGAACGGCGTCCACGTCACCTTCGAGCGTGGCGCGCCGCGCGTCTTCGACCTGGTGATCGGCGCCGACGGTCTGCACTCCCGCGTGCGGGAGTTGGTCTTCGGCGAGGAGTCGTGGTTCCTCCACCACCTCGGCACCTATCTGGCGATCTTCGGCATGGAGAACTTCCTGGAGCTGACGGACTGGCAGGTCTGGCTCCAGGACGGCACGGCGGGCTACGGCATCTACCCGGTGCGCGCGAACACCGAGATCAGGGTGATGCTCGGCTTCGAGTCCGCCCCGCTGGGCCACGACCACCGCGACATCGAGCAGCAACGCCGGCTCACCGCCGACGCCTTCGCCGCACTCCGCTGGGAGACCCCGCGACTGCTCAAGGCGATGGCCGAGGCGCCCGACTTCTACTTCGACTCGATGGCCCATGTCCGCATGGGCAGTTGGTCCAAGGGCCGCGTCGCGCTGCTCGGCGACGCGGGCTACTGCGCGTCGCCGCTGTCGGGGCAGGGGACGAGCCTGGCCCTCGTGGGCGCGTACATCCTGGCGTACGAGCTGAGCCGGGCGGCGGAGGGGGCGCAGGGGCCCGCGGGCCGGCACGGCGCGGCCTTCGCCCGGTACGAGGAGCGGATGCGGCCCTTCGTCGAGATCAATCAGGCCATCGCACTGGAGAACCCCGGTGGACCGGCGTCCGAGGAGTCCGTCGACCGGGCGAAGAACGCGATCTCGCTGGACGACGCGTAGTGCCGGCCCCTGAGCGGGACCGGCACCGCACCTCACTTCACCGCACCGATCAGGACGTGCGGCGGCGCACCGCGACGGCGGCCCCTCCGGCCGCCAGCAGGGCGAGGGCGGCCCCTCCGGCGAGGAGTGTGCCGCCGCCGGTGCCGGTCTCGGCCAGCTCACCCAGCTGGGTGTCGGTGCCGCCCGTCGATCCCGTACCGCCATCCGTCCCGCCACTGGTTCCGCCGGCCGTGCCCCCGCTCGCGCCACCGGCCGTCCCGCCCGAAGTCGCCCCGCCGGCCGACTCGTTGACGACGATCTCGGCCGTGTTGTTGGTGCGGTCCTTGTCGAACGGCAGCGTCCCCCACCGGTTGTCGCCCTTGACGAACGCCACCTCGCCCGTGGCGTTCGCGACGACCTTGTCGATCCGCAGACCGAAGACGTACGCGCGCTCGCTGTCCTCGTCGGCGTAGTTGTACGGCGTCGTGCAGCGGTACGTCGCCGCCGCCTCGGCCGGCTCGCAGAACTCCGGGACCTTCGTGACCTTCGTCCCCTCCGGGATCCCGACGTCGAAGACACCGATCGGCCCGTAGACGTCGTTCTTCGCCCAGGCCGGGCCCTTGTTGGCGAAGGTGACCTTCGCGTCCACCGTCTGCCCCGCCGTGCCCTTCACCTTCGAACCGGTCAGGGCGAAGTCCGCCGTGTTCTCGGCGGTGATGTCGACGCCGAGTTCGCCGCCGTGGACGGTGCCGGGCGCCTCGGGCGCGGCCCGTGCGACGAGCTTCAGCACCGGGTCGGCGCCGCCGCCGTGCTGCGTGCCGTCCGGGAACGTGGGGATGCCCGCGAGGATGTTCACGTTGAGCCGCTCGTACAGCGCCCGGTCCAGGACGTTCAGGCCGATGGGCTCGGCGGGCTCGTAGACGACGCCGGGCTCCAGGATCTGCTCGATGTCGCACACCGCGTTCACCTGCGCCGGGCCCTCGTCCTGGGCGGGCGCCTCCTCGTACACGCAGTTGGAATACTTCTTGGCGTAGGCCAGCCCCTGCGAACCGCCGAGGTAGAGCACCACGCGCGTGGCGGGCGCGTCCCCCTTGTTCTTCACCGCGAACGACACCTGGGTCGAGTCCCCGGGCTGCACTCCCTCGATGGGCGTGGCCGGCTGCTCGAAGACCAACTCGGCTCCGGGCTCGGCCTGTTCGGCGGCGGCGGCGCCGACGGGAGCCGCCACCAGCGACCAGCCGACCGCCGCGGCGACGACCGCTCCCGCCGTGAGCCGCAGTGGTGTGTGTGCCTTTGACGCAGCTGTCATGTGCCCCTCCGAGGACCCGCGCACCGACCGAGTGGCGAACCGGGTGTGGAAGGGAAGACACGCGCAGGGAGCGAACGGTTGTACGGAAACTGTCCTCAGTCGTGCGGGGGGCGGCCGTCGAGCTGGTGGTCGGCCAGGTTCAGCGCCTCGTCGATCACCCGCCGCAGATGGCCGTCGCGGAGGCTGTAGACCACCCGGCGGCCCTCCTTGCGTGTGACGACCAGACCGGCGAGCCGGAGCTTGGCGAGGTGCTGGCTCACGGCGGGGCGGGCCGCGCCGCACACCTCCGTCAGCGTGGTCACGTCCGCCTCGCCGCCCGTCAGCGCGTGCAGCAGCACCAGCCGCGTGCGGTCGGCGAGGACGGCGAAGACCTCGGCGGCGAGGGTGAACTGCTCCTCGCCCGGGATGGGCGGGTGCGCATCATGCGCAGGTGATAGTTGCATGCGTGCGTTCATATGCACATAATGGCGAACGGGTTACGCCGCTGTCCACCCGGCTCCTTCACTTTCTGCCCGGCCCACTGCCCGCGCGTCGGAAGGTCATCCCCATGATCCACCCGCACGGACACTCCCACGCCCATGACGGCCCCGCCCCGGACCGCCACCCCCACGGTCACGCGCACCGTGGGAGCCCCGGCGGGCGCCTCGCCCGTTGGCGGCACACCGCCGGCCATCTCCTCGCGCCCCACTCCCACGAATCGGCCGACAAGACCGACCACGCCCTCGAATCGTCGGCGAAGGGCATGCGCGCCCTGTGGGTCTCACTGACCGTGCTCGGCGTGACGGCGCTCGCGCAGGTGGTGGTCGTGATCCTGTCCGGCTCGGTGGCGCTGCTGGGCGACACCGTCCACAACGCCGCCGACGCGCTCACCGCGCTCCCGCTCGCCGTCGCGTTCGTCCTGGGGCGGCGCGCGGCCACGCGCGGATTCACCTACGGGTACGGGCGGGCGGAGGACGTCGCCGGCATCGTCATCGTGCTGACCATCGCCGCCTCGGCCGTGTTCGCCGCGTGGACCGCCGTCGACCGGCTGCTCGACCCGCAGCGGATCAGCTATCTGCCGGCCGTCGCCGCCGCGGCCGTGGTCGGGTTCATCGGCAACGAGTGGGTCGCCCGCTACCGCATCCGCGTCGGCCGCGAGATCGGCTCGGCGGCCCTGATCGCCGACGGGCTGCACGCCCGTACCGACGGATTCACCTCGCTGGCCGTCCTGTTGGGCGCGGGCGGTGCCGCGATCGGCTGGCGGCTCGCCGACCCGATCGTCGGTCTGCTCATCACCACCGCGATCGTCTTCGTCCTGCGCGACGCCGCCCGCGAGGTGTTCCGCCGCGTCATGGACGCCGTCGACCCCGCACTCGTGGACGCGGCCGAGCTGGCGCTGCTGGAGATCCCCGGCGTGCGGGCGGTGGGGGAGTTGCGGCTGCGCTGGATCGGGCACCGGCTGCGCGCCGAGGTCGCGGTCGTGGTGGACGGCGAACTGACCGTGCGTCAGGCACATCACGTCGCGGTCGAGGCCGAACACGCCCTGCTGCACGCCGTACCGAAACTGACCGCCGTCCTGGTCCACGCCGACCCCGACGCCACCCCCGACGGGGCGGACCCGCACGCGGCACTGCACCACCACGCCCCTGCCCGGATCCGTACCGCCTGAGACTGGGCCCTTGTCGGTTACATGACACCATCACTAGCGTGTGCCGGGTTCCATCCCCCACAGGAGGAGACCGGCATGAAGGACCGAGCGAGACCCGCTTACCGACGTCGGATCACCGCCGCGCTGGCGCTGCTCGCCTGCGTGGGTGTGGCTGTCGCCACGCCACCGGCCGGGGCGGCCGACGGCCAGAAATCCACGCGCGTAGCGTCCTCGCCGACCTCGTGGTCGGCGGATCTGACGCGCATCACCTCCGACGACGTCAACGTCCGCTGGACACAAGGTGCGTTGAGCGTCCGAAGCACCACCTTCCGCCCCGCGTCGGCGGAGACCGGGCGGGGCTACGGCACCCAGGTGCTCGCCCCCGAAGAACTCGACGCCCCCGTCAACCGGGTCAGCGCCGAACTGGACGCCGACACCTCCTCGTCCGCCGACGCCGAGGTGGTTGTCGACGTACGCGGCCGCTCGGCGCAGGGCGGCTGGACCGAGTGGATTCCGGCGGACGGGAGCCCGGCGGTCCTGCCCAGGGCGGTCACCACCGTGCAGGCCCGGATCACCCTCTGGGACGCGGAGGGAGAGGCGCGCGTCCGGAGCCTGCGGCTGACGGCCGAGAAGGGCGCAGCGCCACGGACCTCGGCGGGCGCCACCGCCTTCAGCGCACGGGTCTTCGCCACCCGCGAGGGACTCGTCGGCGGTACGACCGCCAACGGCCACATCATCCAGCCGAACGACCACTTCGTCGCGCTGCCCTCGCGACGGGGCCTGTCGCCCAACGGCAGCGGCCAGTACTCCGTACAGGTCTGCGGTCCCGCCCGCTGCGAGACCGCGCCGGTCTGGGACGTGGGGCCGTGGAACACCAAGGACGACTACTGGAACCCGTCCCCGACCCGCGAGATGTTCAAGGACCTGCCCCAGGGCAAGCCCGAGGCGCAGGCCGCGTACGAGAACGGTTACAACGGCGGCAAGGACGGCTCCGGCCGTACCGTTCTCAACCCGGCCGGGATCGATCTCGCCGACGGCACGTTCTACAACGTCGGCCTGAACGACAACGGCTGGGTGACCGTCACCTATCTCTGGACCGGCGACCAGACGGGCAAGTCCTTCCCCACCTGGGGCACGGACGTCCGCATCCGTCAGCAGGCGACGACCGCGTCGGCCGAGGTGGCCCGCCTGCCCGGACCCACGACGGTCAACGTCAAGTGCCAGGTCCACGGCCAGCGGATCACCGTGGACGGCATCACCAACGACGGCTGGTCCTATCTGCCGGCCTTCGGCGGCTACATCTCCAACATCTTCATCGACGTGGTGGATGCGTGGCTGCCGGGCGTGCCCAACTGCTGACGGGCTGAACCGCCGAACCTTTCGAACCGCCGGGACCGGGCCCTGGTGCCCGGTCCCGGCGGGGTGTCAGGCGGTCGCGGTCGCCGGCCGCGCCTCGCGTACGGCCGGCGCCGCGAGCCGGCCGGTGCGGTGCAGCACACCGAGGGCCGCCGCACAGGCCATCCCGAGCGCGAACAGCGCGAACCACGGGAGCGCGGAGACACCGGCCTTCCGCGCCGCGTCGAGCGCCGCCCCGGTGAGCAGATTTCCGAGCGTGATGCCGATACCGCAGATGGTGTTGTACAGCCCGTAGTGCGTCGCGACGAGACGGTCACCGGAGAGCCGGACGATGGTGTCCATCTCGAAGGGGTACGCGATCATCGTCCCCAGCGCGAGCAGCAGCGCGGCGATAGCCGGTGGTACGGCCGCCAGCGCCCACCGGCCAACTCCGCTGTCCGGTACGGGAATCGCGGTGGCCACGAGCAGTGGCAGGAACGCCAGCCCCATGACGGCCAGCCCCCAGCTGAGCGCACGCCCCGGCTCCGTACGGGCCCGGCACCACGCGGTCACCCGCGTCTGGAACAGGATGGTGCCGAGCCCGGAGACGGCGAAGAGCAGCGCCACGGCGGCGGTGCCGAACTCCCCGTCGCCGCCCACCTGTCGTACCGCCAGCGGCAGTGCCAGATACACCTGGAAGGTCAGTACGTACGAGCCGATCATCGCGGCCGAGAAGAGCAGGAACGGCCGGTTGGCCAGCACCGAGCGCCATTGGACGAGCGTGCTCGTGCGCCGGCCCTCCCCGTCACGTACGTCCGTGTCGTCGGCCCGACGGGGCGGGAGCGCCCGGATCTGGACGATGCTCAGCAGTGCGAAGATCCCGGCCGAGACGAGGCACGTGACCCTGAAGTCGACGCCCGTCAGCACCATGCCCACCAGGGGGCCGAGCAGAATGCCCGCCTGGTAGAAGACGTTGAACAGCGCGAACGCCTCCACCCGGCGCTCCCCGGCGTCGGCCGCGAGATATGCCCGGACGGCCGGGTTGAACAGCGCCCCGGCGAAGCCGGTGGCAGCCGAGGCCGCGAGCAGCGCCGGCAGCGACTCCACCAGGCCGAGCGTCGCGAAGCCGGCCGTGCGCAGGACACACCCGGCGACGATGAGGGGCTTGTAACCGAACCGGTCGGCCAGCGTCCCGCCGACCAGGAACATCCCCTGCTGGCTGAAGTTCCTTACACCCAGCACGAATCCGACCAGCCAGCCCGCCAGCCCGAGGGTGCCGGAGAGATGGGCGGCGAGATACGGCATCAGCATGTAGAAGCCCAGATTGATGGTGAACTGATTGACCATCAGCAACTGGACGCCGCGCTCGTACGAGCGCACCTGCGTGATCACTCCCTTCACCGGACGTCCTCCTCAAGGGAGTTGGTGACGCCTTCGCCGTCGCTCAGGGTGAGCGGGTCGACGACCTCGGCGCACCGGGTCCAGCGGGTGACCTCCTTCTCGTCGAGCCGGCCGATCACCTCCGGTTCGGCCGCCGGGGCCGAGTCCAGCAGCCCGTACGCGGCGCAGTACTCGTCGTCGTACACCGTGCCGAGGTAGCGCTGGGGCCCGTCCGGGAAGACCGCGACGATCCGGGAGTCGGCGGACCCGGTGCGGGCCAGCCAGCCCGCCACCAGGGCGACGGCGCCGACGCTCCAGCCGCCGGTGGCGTAGTGCGACGTCGCGAGCCCCCGACAGGTCCACACCGCCTCGGACGGCGCGACCCAGTGCACCTCGTCGAAGTTCTCGTACGCGACGTTGCGCGGGTAGATGCTCGATCCCAGCCCGCGCATCAGCCGGGTCCTGGCCGGCTGTCCGAAGATCGTCGAGCCGATGGTGTCCACCCCGACCACGCGCAGCTCCGGGTAGAGCTGGCGCAGCACCCGCGAGATCCCGGCGGAGTGGCCGCCGGTGCCCACGCTGCACACCAGGGTGTCGATATGGCCGAGCTGGGAGGCGAGTTCGAGGGCGAGCGGGGTGTACGCGGCGGTGTTGTCGGGGTTGTTGTACTGGTCCGGGCACCAGGAACCGGGGTGCCGCTCCAGCAGTCGCGCCACCCGCTCGCGGCGCGCCTGCTGCCAGCCGCCGGTCGGGTGCGGCTCGGGGACGGTGTCGACCTCGGCGCCGTACGCCGTGAGCAGCCGGGTCATCGACGGTTCGAGCCCCGGGTCGGTGACGAGGGTGACCGGGTGGCTGTGGACCGTCCCGGCGAGGGCGAGCCCCAGTCCCAGGGTGCCGCTGGTCGACTCGATGATCCGGCCACCGGCCACCAACTCGCCCCGCGCACGGGCCCGTTCGACCATGTACAGGCCGGGCCGGTCCTTGATGCCGCCGGGATTGAAGCCTTCCAGCTTCGCCCAGAAGCCGCGCCCCGCCGGTGCGAAGGGCTCACCGACACGCAGCATCGGGGTGTTGCCGACCAGTTCGGAGAGACTGTGGGTGGCTCGGGGGGTGGCGGTCCGGAGCGGTCCGGTACGGAGGGAGAAGGGAGGGGAGAGGGGACGCGTCGGGACTGTGGGGGTCTGAGGGCGCATGGGTTCGCTTTCGTTCGCGTGAGTGCGCGATGTCGCGCTCGCGTGTGCCGGGAATCGCGGATGCGGGGAGATGCGGATGCGAGGAGATGCGGGGATACGCGGAAACTCGCCGAACAGGTCGCTCGGGCCGCACAGGTCGAATTCCTTTACGGACGGCGGAAAACAGCCGGACCGACCGTGTGCGTGACGCGTTCGAAAACGGGGGCGACCAATTCGGAAGGGCGTTCTACACCTGCAGAATTGCCGGGTCTCTCCATGTGGCGGACGCGGGAACGGCGTCGGCCGGTACCGCGAACGCGGGGGCGTGAATCTGCGTCAGTTCCGCGAAGCCGAGGGGCGTCGTGCCACGAGCGGGCAGGTCTGCGCGGTACGGAGGCTGACCGGAGGCACAGCTCTCCGATCCGTGCTCGGCCTCGTCCCCGTCGTGATGGGCGGGCGCGGCGTCGCGGCCGCCGAATTCCGTCGATTCCGCCGACGCCGTCACGGCGGCCAGGGGAGACGCGTGCGCCGCGGCGTTATGCCCATTGACGCCATGCGTATAGAGCAGCGCCAGCAGAAGTACGGCCAGCCACAACGCCCGCTCCGGGCCCGCCATTCGCAGGCGGGCCCGGAGCGGGCGTGAAAGGCGGAAGGCCGTGAGCATTCCGTAATCGTAGCGTCACGTTGTGTGTGGTGCGCGACCAACACCATCGCCGCGGGCCGTCTCGCGATCAGCGCGTGGATGCCTACCGGCCACCGGGCCGCGCGACCCGGCCGACGTTCCCGGCCGCGGCACCGGCCGCCCCATCCGGGCTCCGCGCTCAGCCGACCACGGCCAGGCCCCGCTCCGTCGCGTTCAGACGACGGCCGCCGGTCTCGGTGACCGTCACGATGTCCTCGATCCGTACGCCGAAGCGGCCCGGCAGATAGACGCCGGGCTCCACCGAGAAGCACATGCCCGGTACGAGCGGCAGCTCCTCGCCCTCGACCATGTACGGCGGCTCGTGGGTGGTGACGCCGATGCCGTGGCCGGTGCGGTGGATGAAGTACTCGCCGTACCCGGCGTCGGCGATCACCGCGCGGGCCACCCGGTCCACGTCCTGGCAGGCGATACCCGGCCGCACCGCCTCGCAGGCGGCCCGCTGCGCCGCGTGCACCAGTTCGTGGACGCGCCGCTCCTCCTCGGTGGGCTCGCCGACGTGCACGGTGCGGGAGGTGTCGGAGCCGTAACCCTGGCACAGACCGCCGAAGTCGAGCACGACCATGTCACCGGCCTCGATGACCCGTGTCCCGGCCTCGTGGTGGGGGTTGGCACCGTTGGGGCCGGAGCCGACGACGGTGAAGTCGACCTGGGAGTGGCCGAACGCGCGCAGCAGCTTGGCGAGGTCCGCGGCGACCTCCGTCTCCCGGCGGCCCGCGAAGGGCACCTTCTTGATCTCCTCGTACGCGGCGTCGGCCGCCGCGCCCGCCGCCGCGAGCCGTTCCACCTCGCGCGCGTCCTTCACCGCGCGCAGCATCGGGAGCGCGTTCGTCAACGGCGTGTAGGAGGTGCCGGGCAGGGCCTCCTGGAGACCGATGACGTGCAGGGCCCAGGTGTTGTCGCTGATGCCGTAGCGGCCGGTGGGGGCCAGCGCGGGCGCGGTCACGCCGTACGGGTCGACGCCGTCCGTCCAGTCGCGCAGCGTCAACGCGGGCGCGCCGACGGCCTTCTCCGCGTCCGGCGCCTCCAGCTTGGGCACGACCAGGACGGGGTCGGCGTCCGGGGTCAGCACCAGCAGAGTCAGCCGCTCGGTGTCGGCCGGCGGCTGATAGCCGGTCAGCCAGACCATGTCGGGGCCGGGCGCCACGAGAACGCCGGCCAGCCCGGCGCCGGTGGCGTCCCGCACCGCCCGGTCCATCCGGGCGCGGTAGTCGTCGGCGGTGAAGGGTGCCAGATGCGCCGGAGCCCCGGCGCCCGGGCGTGCGGTGGATGCGTCGCTGCCAGTCATACGCCCATCCTGCCGCCGCGGCCGGGCGCCCCGCGACCCTGTTCCCTACGACTTCGGCTGGGTGAAGCGGATGCTGTTGCCGAAGGGGTCGCGGAGGCCGCAGTCGATGCCGTACGGGCGGTCGGTGGGCTCCTCGGTGAACTCGACGCCGCGGGCCAGCAGCGTCTCGTACGTCTTGCGGCAGTCGTCCGTGCTGAAGATGAGCGAGCCGCCCGTCGCGCCCTTGGTCACCAGTTCGCGGACCTGCTGCGCCGTCTCCTCGGACATCGCCGGCGGGCCCGGCCTCTCCAGCAGGATCTGGCGGTCGGGGTGGCCGGGGACGTGGACGGTCAGCCAGCGCATGAAGCCCATGTCGATGTCGGCGCCGACCTCCAGACCGAGTGTGCCGACGTAGAAGTCGAGTGCCTTGTCCTGGTCGAGGACGTAGATCTGTGAGTGTGTGATCGCGTTGAACATGTTCTTCACGTTACGGCGCGGACCGGACGAAAACTTGTCCAGAACTGCTCAGTCGATGGTCGACGGTGGACGGGCGTCAGGCGCTCGGGCGCGTCCACGCCATCGTGAAGCACGTCGGTACGCTCATGGCCGCGGGTGCCGCTGAGTCGCGTTCCTCGCGTGCCCTGCGTTCCTTGCGGTACGTCCTGGGTGGCCGGCCGACGATCTCGTGGAAGGTACGGCTGAAGGTCGCCGGGCTGCCGAAGCCGACCTCGTAGCAGATGTCCGTCACAGCGCGGTCGGTCTCCCGCAGCAGGAACATCGCGCGCTCGACCCGCCTGCGCTGCAGATAGCGGTGCGGCGTCTCGCCGAACGTGGCCCGGAACGTCCGCGTGAAGTGCGCCTGCGACACATGCGCGATCCGCGCCAGCGCGGGGACGTCCAGCGGCTGCGCGTAATCACGGTCCATCGCGTCCCGTACGCGGAGCATGCGGCGATTGGTCTCTTCCACGGCGCGGCCCACGGCACCATCACACCACGGCACCATCACACCACGGCACCGTCACGCCACGGGACCGCCGGGGGCGTCCGTCGGCTGTGTGTGCAGCCGGGCCCAGAACGTTGTCGAGCTTCCCCCCTCGTAACCGTGCGCCTGGGAGAGCGCGGCGACGATGGACAGACCGCGGCCGGACTCACCGGACTCGCCGAAGTGATCCGGGTCCGGGTCCGGGTCGGGGCCCCTCGTCGGGTAGGGGACGCGGCCGTGGTCGCTGACACTGATCGTCAGGGCGCCCTGGCCCCGGTGGAGCGCGATGTGAACCGGACTTCGACCGTGGCGGATCGCGTTGGTCACCAGTTCGCACACCACGAGCACGGCGTCGTCGACCGTGGCACGTGGCAGCCGCCACCGCTGCAGCACACCGGCAGCCTTCCTGCGGGCATGAGCGGCCTGCGTGAGATCGGTGTCAGGCAGGCACCAGACGTGCCGGTCCGCGGCGGGAAGCAGGCCGTGGGCGGTGGACTGGACGGCAAGAATCTCCATGGTCCTCTCCTGGGGGCGAAACTCTCCAGATCCCACAGAAACGCCTGCCGCCACTTCGCGGAAGGGTCCGCGAGTGACCGGACACTCCGGTGTCCGGTCCTTCGGCGCGCCGCCACGGCTACGGGGAGAGAGGATGGAAAGCGCGAATCGGCAGCGACGTCGCCGGTGGCGCGGGTCCCGGAGGTGGCGAGATGGGGAGAGCGGAACTGCCCCCTCAGTCGGACATGCCGAAGATCATGCGTACGTGGCGGGCCCGCCGGAACCTCGACGACATTCCCGGCATGAGCGCCCTGCCCCGGCACCGGCACCGGCGCGGGCAGCTCACGCAGGCCATCATGGCCGACCTGCTCGGAGTGGACGAGAGGCACTACCGGCGCCTCGAACACGGCGAGGGGCGGATCAGCAGGGACCTGGTCAAGGACTGTGCCCGGATTCTGGGCCTGAATCCGGCCGAGGCGTCCGCCCTGTACGTCTGGTCCGGTCACCAGCCCCCGCAGGCGGTCGTCCCGGAACACCCGGACGTCCCGGACGACCTGCTCGGGATGCTGCACCGTATCGGCCACGGCGCCTACTGGAGCGACGACACCTACACCGTTCTCGCCTACAACCGCCGCGCGGCCTGGCACTGGCCCTGGATGCAGCGGTCCGGCGCCAACATCATGGAGGAGCTGCTCGCCCCCGCCTCCCAGGGACGGGAGCAGTGCCGGCAGTGGGAGACCCACTGGGCGCCCTACATGGTCGCCGAGCTGCGCCGCAGCGCCGTCGTGGACCTGGACCACGACCGTATCCAGCGGGTGGTGCGCCGGGTGCGGCGGTCGGCCGAGGTACGCAGGCTCTGGGACGGGGACGAGCGGGCGGAGATGAGCCTGCATCCCTACGCGACGGTGCGGCCGATGGTGCTGCCGCTCACCGGTTCGGTCCATGTGTCGGTCCAGGCGCTGGCGCCGCTGGCTCACCCCGGGCTGCGGATGATCGTCGGTATCCCCGTCGATTTCACGGAGCCGGATCTGCCGCTGGGTCCGCCGCCCCCGCCACGGCCCGCAGACGCAGAGCGGTAGTGGTGAAGCCGGGCCCGAAGGCGACCGCGATCCCGTCGCCCTTCGGGAGTCCCGGTTCCAGCGTGCGCGCGAGGACGTCCAGGAGGGCGACGCCACCGAGGTTCCCGTGGGCGAGGGACGCCAAGGAGTGCGTACCGTCGGTGTCCGGGTCGAGCCCGAGCCCCGCCACGGTGCCGGTGATGATCCCCGGCCCGCCGGGATGTACGGCGGCCCACTCGACCGGTTGCCCGTCCAGCCACGCGTCCAGATGCGGTACGACCCGTCCCGCCGCCCGTCTCGCCTCGGGCCCCGAGTCGAAGAGGAGCCCGTCCTGGTCGATCACGCCCCAGTAGGCGTCCTGGCTGTCCGGAAGCACGAACTCCCAGGTGCCGGCCACCTCCAGCAGACCGCCGTACGTGCGCCGGTCCGCGTCCGCGTCGGCGTCGCTCACCACCACGGCACCGCCCGCGTCCCCGAAGAGACCGCCGTACAGAACGGACTGAAGGGTGAGGTTACGAGGGTGGTAGAGCGTGCTGAGAGCCTCGGCCGCCACGACCAGCACCCGCGACCCCGGCCGGGCCCGTACGAAGCGGGCCGCCTGGACCAGGGCGTGCGCGCCCCCGGCACACGCCACCGTCGTCAGCCCCACCCGCGACACGTCCGGCCGCAGCCCCAGCAGCCGTATCAGGTCGACGTCCAGTCCGGGCACCGTCCAGGACGTCGTGTGCGTCGTCACCAGACAGTCCACCTCCCCGGCGTCGAGCCCCGCCGCGCGCAGGGACTCCCGCGCGGCGTCCACCGCCAGCAGACGTGCCCCCTCGTACGCCGCCCGCGACCGCTCACCGACGCCCACGCGGGCCCCGGTCTCGGCCAGCGGCGCGACCCATGGCCGCGTCCGGACCCCCGTGTGTCCGAGCATGCGCAGCCACAGGTTGAGCTTGGGGTGGTTGGGGTGGCGCGTCCGGAGATCATCGGCGATTTCTTCGGTGCTCACCCAGTACGGCGCGGTACGCACCACAGGACGGCTGACGACGATGGTCACTGGGACCTCCCGAGGACTGCTCGGCTTCCACAGTAAGCGAGGGCGACGGAAAAGGATCGCGCGCCGTTTCGGCCGACTCGCCGCCGCGGGGGAGTGGTCCTAGGACCTGTCTTCAAAGTCCCGCCTGGCCCGCGACGCCTGGACGGCACCTCTCCCCCGTAGGCCCCGAGGGGGCCACGGGGGTGCCCCCTGCGTTGTCGGAGTCATGCGAGTACGCCCAGTACGAGCATGATCCTCCGCCTTGCGATGCACCGCACCAGCCGCCGCGGGCCCCGCCCTGCGGGCGGACGGCGCTACTTTGAAGACAGGCCCTAGCGTGGCTCGGGTGGGGGACGACTGCTGTGCGGATCTCCAGAAGGAGTAGCGAGATGGCTGACAGGCCCGCGATCGTCCTGGTGCACGGTTTCTGGGGCGGAGCCGCCCACTGGGGACACGTCATCACCGAGCTGGACCGCCGCGGTCACGGCTCGCTGTACGCGGTGGAGCTGCCGCTGACCTCGCTCGCCGACGACGCCGAGCGCACCAGCAGGATGGTCCGCCAGATCCCGGGGCCCGTCCTGCTGGTCGGCCACTCCTACGGCGGCGCGGTCATCACCGAGGCGGGCGATCTGCCGAACGTCACCGGCCTCGTCTACGTCGCCGCGTTCGCCCCGGACGCCGGTGAGAGCCCCGGCGGGATCACCCAGGAACTGCCGCCCGCCGCCGCCGACAACCTCGTCCCGGACTCCGACGGGTATCTGTGGATCAAGCAGGACAAGTACCACGAGAGCTTCTGCCAGGACCTGCCCGCCGACGAGGCCCTGATCATGGCCGTCACCCAGCGGGCCCCACTCGCCTCCGCCTTCGGCGACAGCGTCACCACCCCGGCGTGGCGGTCCAAGCCGTCCTGGTACCAGATCTCCACCGAGGACCGCATGATCCACCCGGACAACGAACGCCGCATGGCCGGGCGGATGGAGCCGCGTAAGATCATCGAACTCCCCGCCGGCCACGCGTCGTTGGCCTCCCGGCCGGGTGAGATCGTCGACCTGGTGGAGCTGGCTCTCGCCGGCTGAGCCCACACGTGACGGCTCGCCGTCCTCCATCGGTCAGGTGGTCATCAGGCGCCGCAGGTCCGTCACGTACGTGCGGATGAGGGCGGGGGACAGGCGCGGCACATCCCGGTCCGGGCCGAGGCCGGCCTTCTGGACGGCCTTTCGGAAGCGGGCCGACGGGACGTCCGAACCGGGCACGGCCTCTGCCGGTTCCTGGAGTCCTTGCAGCAAGGGAAGGACGGAGTACCGGCGCTGTGCCTCGGGCAGGTTGCGCAGGGCGGCTTCGACGCGGACGAGCCAGTCACCGTAGCCCGCGATCCGCTCGATGGCGTGGCCGTCCTCGATGAGCCACTCCACGAACGTGTCGAGCGAGATGCCGTCGTCGTGCGGGTTCACCAGGCTGAAGGTCCGGTACCCGGAGGTGCTCCGTCCCAGCGTGACGACCGCTGCCGTGGTGAAGTCGACGGGCAGGCCGTCGTAGTGGGCCCGCGGCCCCTCGCCGCTGTCCGTCCGGTAGAAGGACTTCGGGGCCACGCCCGTCGCGAGGACACTGAACAGCAGTCGGCTGAACATGTCGTGCACGTTCAGCTGCCCGGTGTACCGGCTGTGCGCGAGGATCATGTTGGAGCGGAACACCGTCACCGGCAGGCCGCACAGGTCGTGCGCCTCCCGCAGCAGCACCTCCCCTGCCCACTTGCTCGTCGTGTACCCGCCGGCGTACCCGTCGTCGACAGGCTGGACCGGCAGCGCGGCGCGCACGTCGGCGTCCTCGTCGAGAGGCTGTCCCTTCCGCGATCTGGACACGGCCACGCTGGAGATGTACGTGAACGGCTTGAGCCGTCCGGTCAGGGACAGCCGGATCAGCTCCGCCGTTCCGAGGACGTTGGCGTCGAACAGATGGCGGTAGGGCAGCACGTGGTTCACCAGGGCGCCCGCGTGGACGATCAGGTCCACCTCGCCGGTCAGCCGTTCCCACGTCGCCTCGTCCAGGCCCAGCCGTGGCTCGGCGATGTCTCCAGCCAGCACTTCCAGGTGCTCCGCGGCCAACTCCCGATAAGCGCGCGCCAGTTCGGGGTCGTCGCTGCCGAAGGCGTCGGCCAGTCGCTGTCCGGCCGCGTCCGGGTCCTTGCCGCGGACCACGACGATCAGCCTGCCGCCGGCCGGGGCCAGCCGCTGGAGCCACTCAAGGGTGAGGAAGCGCCCCAGGTATCCGCTCGCGCCGGTCAGCAGAACGCGGCGCGGTTCCCCGGCGGGGCGCGGGAGGTGGCGGGCGCCGTCGAGAGTCGCCGCGTCGATGAACCGGCCCAGGGCGAGGTCCTTGGCGTGCGTCCCGGTGGCGTCCTCGCCGTGCACCGACACGAACGTGGGTCGCGTCGCGGTGGCCGTACGCTTCGACTCGACGTAGGCGGCCAGCTGCCGCAGGTCGTGCGCGGGGCTGATGATGACGTCGACCGGTACCCGGACACCGAAGGTGTCGTGCAACAGGTTCGACAGTGACACCGCGGACAGCGAGTCGCCGCCGAGGTCCCGGAAGTGCGCGGAGGGACTCACCTCGGCCGTCGAGCCCACCAGCAGCGCCCGCGCGGCCAGTTGGACCGTTTCCAGCACCGGCCGGTCGCCGCCCGTGCGGCGCAGGTCGAGCAACTCCTGGGTCTCGTGGGCCGATATCTCGGTGTACAGCTGCTCCAGTCGCTCGCCGTAACGCTCCACGAGCTTGGGCCACAACAACTTTCCCTGGTCCGACAGCAGGCCGTTGGCCTGGCTGAACGGCTCGGCCTCCAGCAGCAGACCCCTGGGGATCTCGTACGAGTTCAGGCCGGTGTCATTCGCGATCCGCCGGAGCGATTCGCTCAGCACGTGTTCGAGACGTTCCCGGTCGTCCCCGTACCGCCGCAGGGCGTCCGGGGTGGGCACGACGACAGCGAGCAGGTAGGAGCGCTCGCTGTTGCCGTAGAGGAAGATCTGCCGCACCGACGGGCAGGCGGCGAAGACCGATTCCAGCCTGGCGACCGACACGAACTCGCCCTGGGACAGCTTCAGGACACTCGTGCGGCGGTCCACGACGGCGATATGGCGTGGACCCAGCTCCGCGACGATGTCGCCGGTCCGGTAGTAGCCGTCCTCGTCGAAGAGGTCCGCCGTCAGCTCGGGCCGCTTGTAGTAGCCGGGGATGCCGTCGGCCTTCAGCAGGAGTTCGCCGCGCGGGTGGGGGGTGTCGGTGCGGAAGTAGCCCAGCTCGGGCACGTCGACCAGCTTGTACTCGATCACCGGCGGGCTCTGCAGCTTGCCGTCGGCGGCGATGCCCATGACCTCCGTGGAGCCGTACCCGTTGTGCAGGGGGACGCCGAGAAGGGCCTCGGTGAACTCGGTCAGCGCGGCGGACAGCGGTGCGGAGCCGGTGCCGGCCACGCCGACGCGCCCTCCGAGGACGTCCTCGCGGAGCTGCTTGAGCACCTCGGTCGAGGCCCGCTCCGGGTCGGTGCCCGCGGAGGTCCGCCGGTCCAGCTCGCTCCGGTAGAGCTGGTGGAGCATCTCGCACAGGCGCGGCACGAGGAACAGCTCGGTGGGCCGTACGAGAGCCATGTCCTCGAAGAATGTCGACAGGTCGCTGGTGGCGGTGAAGCAGCTGGTGCCGCCGCGGGCCAGGACGTTCGTCAGCAGGAAGTGGCCGGCGGCATGGCTCAGCGGCATGTAGTTGATGGCGACCATGTCCGTGCCGGCGCGCTTCGACCGGTCCTCCCACATCACCCTGGCGAGCCGCTCGGTGTATATCGCGCCCTTCGGCGTTCCCGTACTCCCCGAGGTGTAGACGAGCATCGAGAGGGGATCCTCGTCGTCGCCCGGGATGTACGGCGGAGCCTCGGGCAGGCCGGCGCCGCGGTCGAGAACGTCCGACAGGGCGACGACCTCCACGTCCCGGCCGGCCAGGTCCTCGCGGGCGGCGGCGAATCGCTCCGCCTGGTCCTCGGCGCGCGGATGGTAGTCGAACACGACCAGCCGCCGGACCGAGGGCGTGCGCAGGGACAGCTCGCTCGCGGCGTCCAGCCGCTCGATGCTCGCGGCGACCAGAACCGGCTCGGTCTCCGCCATGATGGACGTCAGATTCTCGGTCGGTGAACTGATCTGCAACGGCACGTTGACGGCGCCCAGATAGCCGCACGCCAGGTCCAGCGTCGCGTAGTCCCGGCTCGTGAAGCCGAGGAGGGCCACCCGGTCGCCCGCGACGAGAGGGCGCCGCGGGTGGTGGTGCCACTCGCTCGCCACCGCGCGGATACGGCTCCACAACTGGCTGTAGGAGGTCATCTCGTAGCGCGGCAGCAGACGCGCCGAAACGCGCCCGGTCCGGGCGTCCCGCACGAACTCCCTCGCACGCTCACCGACGGCGGGCCGGTCCTGATAGCGCTCAAAGGCATGTGCCATTACTTGCGCGAGTCGCACAGTGGTCTCCGCGTCGCATAGTTGGCGGACTTGTCCGGAGAGGAACATCACCCCACGCGGGGGTTCGTGTAAAGCGTCCCCTCGGACCAGATGTAACGAGTCCCGCCCCAACGGGCCGCCGACTCGACGTCGGGAAAGAAACCCCGTCCCTCAAGGTTCGCGCTCGTGTTGCACAGCACGGGTACTCCGCTGATCTCCGCGTAGGCGGTGAGGATACGAGCGGTGTCGGTGTCCTGGGTCGACGCGATGGTCTGGAGCCGAGCGGTGCCGTCCAGGTGAACGACCGCCGGGACGCGTTCGGCCCAACCGGGCCGCATACGGTGCTCGAAGATCATGTAGGGGTCGGGCATGCCGGGGGCGAAGACCTCCGGCGCGCGGTCCTCCAGGCAGATGGGCGCGACGGGCCGGTACGGCGCCCGGTTCTTGATGTCGTTGAGCCGGTCCTTCATCCGGGTGTCGGTCGCGGGCGCCAGGATGCTCCGGTTGCCCAGAGCGCGCGGGCCCAGCTCCGCCCGGCCGGACAGGACGACCACCGGTTCGCCCTCGGTGTGCAGGAGGGCGGCCAACTGCCTCTCGTCGCAGGGCCCTGCCCGCCACCCGTCGGGAAGTGTGCCGGTGGTGATCCGCGGTCCGCTGTAGACATCCCACTCCAGCGCCGCCCGGCCGCGCCGGAACATCTCGCAGGCCGCTGTTCCGATCGCCGCCCCCGCGTCGTTGGGGAAGGGCGGGACAAAGACCTCCTGAAAGACCTCGCTGGCCCGAATCGCGCTGTTCCACTTGATGTTGAGCGCGCAGCCGCCGCCGAGCACCAGGTTGTGGCCGCCGTCCGGGAAGCGGCTCCGTACCGCTGTGGTGAGCCGCGCGAGCAGATGGTGGCCGATGTAGGCCTGATAGGTGGCGATGAGGTCCGCGTTGGACAGGCCCGGCATCAGCTCGTCCCTGTTCGCGGCGACCTTGTCGCCCAGCACGCCCACCTTGTCGACGGGAATGTCGCGGAACTCGGCCATGAGGTCGTCGAAGACGGCGAAGGCACCGGTCTCGACCCGGCCTTTGGCCGCGTACGCCATGGCCTTCCCCGCGACGGAGAGGTGTTGGCGGATGTACGTGTCCGACGTGACGTCGTCGGTGTTCAGCAGGTACGGCTCGAACCGCGAGCAGAAAGCCGCGAAGCTGCCTCCGAGGACGGGCAACAGGGCCTCGACGAAGGTCACTTCACGGGTCGCGGCCCGCACCTGGTAGAGGCGCGGCGTGATGAGTCCGTCCCAGACCAGGACGAACGCGTCTTCGCCCCTGGCGGCGAACGGGCTTGAGCAGTATGTGCCGATGAGATGGTTGGCGACGTGGGTGTAGCTTGCGTAGTCGTCGAAACCATGGCCGCCGAAGGTGTGGCGTTGCAACGGCCCGTCGTCGCCGGGGCTCTCCAGATACGGTGCGACCCGCAACTGTACCGGCAGGCCGCCGGCGTTCACCGTGACGGCGGGCTCGCCCGCGGCGTCTTTCGTGTACCAGCCGTCGACCACGAACTGGTCGATGTCGGCGGCAGACAGACCCTCCGCGGCGAGGATCTCGGTCACGCGTTCCACGTCTCCGAGGGCGCTGTAGCGTTCGCCGTTGTTCAGCTTCTCGATCTCGTAGCTGAAGAGAAGGCGACCGTCTTCGATGACGGCGACCCCGCCGTCGTGCGATGCCTTGATCCCGCATATGAGCATGTGGTCAGCCACACCTTTCTGGCCGCACAGCGGCCTGGAAACCGGAAGTCGGGGAATGTCGTTCAGGCGCCACTAAGGGCGATTCAGCCGTACCGGCAGTGAGTGCAGCCCGCGAATGATCGTGCTGGTGCGCCACCGCAGTTCCTCGGGGTCGACGGCGAGCCTCATGGCGGGGAACGCGTCGAGCAGGGCGCCGAACGCCACCCGCAACTCCACCCTGGCGAGCGGCGCCCCGAGGCAGTGGTGGATGCCATGTCCGAAGGCCAGATGGCCGCCGTCGGTGGGCCTGCGGACGTCCAGCGCATGCGGATCGTCGAAGCGCAGAGGATCACGATTGGCGGAGGCGATCGCCAGCAGCACGAAGTCGCCGGCCGCGATCTCCACGTCACCGATGGTCAGGGACTCCGTCGCACACCGGAAGGAGGCGTGCTTCAGCGGGCTCTCCAGCCTCAGGAACTCCTCGACCGCGCCGGGGAGGAGGGAACGGTCCTCGCGCAGTGCCTCCCACTGGTCCAGGTTCCGCATCAGATGGAGCGTGCCGTTGCCCAGGGCGTTGAGGGTGGTCTCGAAACCGGCGATGAACAGCAGGTACGCCGTCGAGACCAGCTCGATCCCGGTCAGCGTGTTGTCGACGTCGTGTGCCGAGACCAGGCGGGCCAGCACGTCGTCGGTGGGCACGCGGCGTTTGCGCTCGATGAGTTCGCCGAGGTACTCGACCACCTCGGTCGTGGCGGCGGCGCCCGCTTCGGGGGAGTCGCCGGAGACGAGCGCCTTGGACCAGGACTTGAAGTTCTCCTGCTCCTCGACCGGTACACCCAGCAGCAGACAGATCACCCGGATCGGCAGCGGAAACGCGAAGGTGTCCAGGAAGTCCACCGTGTCGTCGTCCGCGAGGGCGTAGATCAGCCCGCCGGTGATCCGCTCGATCTCCGGCCGGAGCACTTCTACGGCGCGGCTGGTGAAGGCCTTGCTCACGAGCCTGCGCATCCGGGTGTGGTCCGGCGGGTCGGAGTTCATCATGTGGCTGGAGATGGCCGGTGAGAAACCGGCACGTCTGTTGCTGTCCGGCTCGTTCTGCGCGAACAGCCTGTCCATCCTGTGCAGATCGGTGCTCAACCGGGGATCCGCCAGTGCGGAGCGCACCGCCTCGTATCCGGTGATGAGCCAGACCGGCAGTCCGCCGATCACGGGGACTCCGGGAGGCATCCTCACCCGGTGCGCCGAGCCTTCGGCGCTGAGCTTCGCGTACACCGAGTAGGGGTCCTGCACGAACGCGTCGTCGAGTTCCAGAGGGGCGGAATCCTGATCCATGGGGCGCATCCTCGAAGATGTTGTCGGTTTCACGCGCCGGACGACGCGGGGGAACTGCTGTGACTCGCGCCCCGGGCCGCGGCGTTCACCGCCGCGTCCGGCGCCACGACGCCGGATGCTCCTGGGTTGAACATCTCGGCGACCAGGAAGGCCAGATCAAGCGCCTGACCTCCGTTGAGGCGTGGGTCGCACGCCGACTCGTATCTGCGGTGCAGGTCGTCGAAACCCAGTTCGGCGCCGCCGCCGACGCACTCGGTCACGTCCTCGCCGGTCAACTCCACGTGCAGTCCGCCGGCGTGGGTGCCGAGCGCCTCGTGCACCTCGAAGAAGCCGGCGACCTCGGCGAGGATGTCGTCGAACCGCCTGGTCTTCTGCCCGCCGGGCGCCTCGAAGGTGTTGCCGTGCATCGGATCGCACACCCACACCACCGGCGCGCCGGCGGCCGTGACCTTCTCCACGAGCTCCGGCAGCAGGTACCGCACGCGGTGCGCCCCCAGCCGTACGATGAACGTCAGCCGGCCCGGCCGCCGTTCGGGGTCGAGGCGGTCGATCAGGGCCAGCGCCTGCTCGGGCGTGGCGGCAGGGCCCAGCTTCACCGCGATCGGGTTGTCGATGGTCGCGAAGTAGGCGACGTGGGCGCCGTCGAGCTGTCTGGTGCGGTCGCCGATCCACAGCAGGTGGCCGCTGCCCGCGTACCCTCGGCCGGAACGCGGGTTGTGGCGGGTCAGCGCGGCCTCGTAGTCGAGCAGCAGTCCCTCGTGGCCGGCGAACAACTCCGTGGTGCGCGACGGATCGTTGCCGCACGCGTCTTCGCGGGACAGCGCCTGGCAGATTTGGCCGGCGAGTTCGCCGTAGCGTTCACCCGCAGGCGAGCGTGAGACGAAGTCCTCATTCTCCTTCTGCAGTTGGCGCGGGTCGGCGCCGCCACGGGCGTATGCGCGCATGACGTCCAGGGTGTGGCGCGAAGCGTCGTACATCCGAAGTAGCCGGGCCGGGTCCGGCCGTCGTTCGGCCTGGCTGAAGCCCATGCCGTTCACCGCGTCGCCCCGGTAGACCGGGAGCGTGCGCCCGTCGACGGTCTCGGTCGGCCGGGACCGGGGCTTCGCGTACTGCCCGGCCATCCGGCCCACCGTGACCACCGGCACCGCCGACGCGTAGTTGAGGATCAGGGCCATCCGCTGCAGGAGGCGCAGTTTGCCGTGAATCGCCTGTGTCGAGAGACGGTCGAAACGTTCGGCGCAGTCGCCACCCTGCAGCAGGAACGCCTTGCCCTCCGCCGCCCGGGCGAGTCGTGCGGTGAGCGTGTCGCACTCCTGCGGCATGACCAACGGGAGCAGGGCCGCCAGGTGATCCGTCACGTCGCCGAGCGCGGCCGGGCTGGGCCACTGAGGCCGCTGGTGGGCGACGAGTGTCCGCCAGTGCGCGGCGGCTTCGCCGGTGAGGGTCAACATGATCTCCGTCCGCTTCTCATGGCTGGGCGGCGCGGGGCCGTCAGCGCCGGACCGTCTCGACGAGGTCGTGGCTGATGCCCAGGTCGTCGAGCAGCAGCTGCAACGGTCCGGTGTCCCGCGCGGGTACGGGACGGGACGCGGCCCACTCGCGCAGCTGACCGGTGTCGATCTCGAAGCCGCCCTGGGCCGCCACCGTCACCCAGGGGTCCAGGTCCGCGGAGCGGAACGCGGTCAGCCCGGTGACGAGTGCTTCGCGGAACGTACGCCGCTGTGCGCCGTCCAGGTTCCGGTAGAGCGAGCCGCACAACTCGCGGAACACCACCGCGTGTCCGCTCTCGTCCCGCCGGTGCAGATCGGTGGTGATCCGGTTCATCGGCTGGATCTCCCGGGCGGTGGCGAGTGCGGAGAGGAACCCGCTGATCGTCGTCTCGGCGGCCAGGGAGAACGCGATGTCGACGATGTCGCGGTCGAACCCGGACAGCCCGGCGCGGACCGCGTTCAGTCCCTGGACGACCGACCAGCCGCCCGGCGCGAACCGCGCGTCCGCCAGGTCGCGCCGCCTGCGGGTGACACCGACGGCGTTGTGGCACATCAGGATGTGGTAGTGCTCGTCGATGATCGTCTGGTGCAGCGCGTCGACGGCGACGTCGTCGCGGCGGACGGGGATCCGTTCCTGGAGCATCAACCGGCAGGCCGGCAGGATGATCTCGTCCTCGATGGCCGCGGTCTTGGCGTTGTAGGCGATCCATGCCGCGGACAGGATGCGCTCGCGAGCGTCCCGGTCGAGCCGGTCGGCACCCGGCAGGCCCAGCACCGGGACGAGGTGTTTGGGGAAGTCCGGCAGGCCTGCGTCGAAGTGACCGTCGAGGTCGAGCTCGTCCTTCTTGACGGCCACTCGCTTCCCCCAGCGGAGCGTCAACTGCACCAGCAAGTCACGCTCGTACTCGGGCACTTCACGAGCCGCGGTCATCGGGAAACCTCCTTCATGGGTGCACCACAGGAATCAGGGAGGCGCCGGCCGGAACGGCGAGCGCGGCCAGGCGCGACTGCCAGCGCCCGGCCACCGCGGCGTCCGTGTCCCGGAACCGGCCCAGCCCCTCGGTGACCGGACGGATGCCGTGCAGGGCGTTCAGCGTCCAGACGGGCACACCCGCGAGATCCGGCGCGGTGGCCTCCTCGGTGACGACCTGGTGCCCTGCCGTACGGGCGAGTTCGCCGAGCAGGGCGCGGGTGATCCCGGGGAGCAGGCCGGGGCCGGGTGGTGGCCCGCACAGCGCCTCGCCCCGCCACCAGACGATGCTCGTGGACGCCCCTTCGACCACGTGCCCTTCCGTCGAGACCAGCAGCGCCTCGTCGGCTCCCGCCGTGACGGCGGCGGCGCGCAGGGAAGCCAGCCGGTCCAGGTCGGCGCCCTTGACGGCCGGCAGCCGACGACGGTCGGCTCCCGCCGCGCTCCACAGCCGGACGGTCGCGGTGCGCGGTGGCGCGGGGCGCAGCCACATCCGCAGCCGCGTTCCCGGCCCGGTCTCCACGAGTTCGACGCGCGGAAACCACCGGCCTCGCGCGGGCAACGACTCGGCGACCGCCCGCAGGAACCGGTTCGTCCGTACCGCTCCCGGTTCGGAGAACCGGTCGCACGCCGAACCGAAGCGTTCGGCGTGCCGGTCGAGTCCCCGCACCCGCCCCTCGTCCACGAGCCAGGAGTCGATGACCAGCACCGTCCCGGCGGCGTCGGCCGTCGACCATCCACCGTCGGCGTCCCACCACCGGCGGACGCCCTCGGTGGCCGCAGTGCTCGTCGGTGTGCTCCTCGGTGTGTTCATCGTGGGGAGCCGCCCACGTCCGACACCGCCGGCGCCCGCCAGGCGCGGAGCGACGCCGCCGCCTTGAGCAGCATCTCCTCGTACTCCTCCTGCGGGTCGGAGTCGAGCACGATCGCCCCGCCGGCTCCGATGGTCAGCCGGTCACCGACGCGGACCGCGGTGCGGATCACGATGTTCAGGTCCGTGCCGCCGGAGAGGCCGAAGTAGCCGAGGGCGCCGGAGTAGACACCCCGGGCCTCCGTCTCCAAGCGGTCGATGATCTCCATGGTGCGCAGCTTCGGCGCCCCGGTCATCGACCCGCCCGGGAAGCACTGCCGGGCGCAGTCCATCGCGCTGACCCCGTCATTGAGCCGTCCATGAACGGTGGAGACCAGTTGGTGCACGGTCTCGTAGCTCTCGACGGCCAGGTACGGGTCGACCTCGATGCTGCCCACCTCGCACACCCGGCCCAGGTCGTTGCGCAACAGGTCGACGATCATCAGGTTCTCGGCCTGGGTCTTGGCGCTCGAGGCGAGGGTGGCGGCCAGTTCGGTGTCGCGCACCGGGTCGGCGTCGCGAGGGGCTGTGCCCTTGATCGGCTTGCTGGTGACCGTGCGGTCTCTCTCGACGCGCAGGAACCGCTCCGGCGAGGAGCAGAAGACCGTGACGTCGCCGAGGCGCAGGAGCGCGGCGTACGGTGCCGGGTTCGCCCGGCGCAGCCTCAGGTAGAAGGACGTGTCGTCGTCGTGGAACGGCATGTGCAACTTGTTGGTCAGGCAGATCTCGTAGCTCTCGCCCAGGTTCAGCTGCCGTCGGCACTCCGTGATGTCCGCCAGGTACTGACTGCGGCCGCGGCCGAGGTACTCCTCGGCATTCGGGGGCGGGCCGGCGGCGGGTTCGCGCGGCGGTTCGGCGTCGGCCGGGTTCAGGCCCCTCAGGAGCGCGGACGTCCGTTCCACCCACTCCTGCGCGTCGCGCCGGGTCTTCCCGTCGTGGACGGCCACCAGGTAGGTCAGTCCCTCCTGGTGGTCGACCGCGATGACGCGATCGGCGAACATCCAGCTGGCGTCGGGCGTTTCGGCGGTGTGGCGGGCCGTGGCCCCGCATTCGGCCTTGAGTTCGTAGCCGAAGTAGCCGACGTAGCCGCCGGTCAGGTCGAAGGGCAGGTCCGAGTCGGGGATGCGCCGTTCGCGCAGCCGCTGTTCCAGGACGTCGAACACGCTGCCGGTGACGAGGTGGACGCCGTTCGCGTCGCGTACTTCCACTGTCCCGCTGCCGGTGCGGTAGGTCAGGACTTCGCTGAGCGGGCCTGACGTGTCGCCGAGGAAGGAGAACCGGGACAGGCCTTCCTCCACCCGGCTGCTGTCCAGCCAGAAGCAGTACGGGATGTTGTCGAAGAGCTTGAGGAAGATGGCCTCGGAATCGGCGGCGGTCGACACGACCGTGCTGATGATTCCCAGTCCCTCGACCGCGCCGGGCCTGTCCTCGGACCGTGCGGTCTCGGTGCCGGTCTCGGTGCCGGCGGCGGTGCCGGTGACGGACGGCCGTTGTCCGTGCCGCGTCCGGCGGGTCAGTTCGGCGAAGTTCCGCAGGATCTCGCGCCCGTAGTGGGAGGCGATCGACTCGGGGTGGAACTGCACGCCCCACTGCGGCAGTTCGCGGTGCCGCAGCGCCATGAGCACACCGTCGTCCGCCCACGCGGTGGCGACGAGCTGCTCGGGCAGGGGCTCCCGTACGCACAGCGAGTGGTAGCGAACCGCGACGAACTCACGCGGGATTCCGGCGAACAGCGGATCTCCCTCGTGGGAGATCTTGGCGAGGTGCCCGTGTCTCGGTTCGGGCGCGGCGGCCACCGGCGCCCCGGCCAGGTGCGCGATCATCTGATGGCCGAGGCAGACGCCCAGCACGGGCAGCGTGGTGCGGCGCAGCAGGTCGCCGAGGAGGCCGACGTCGCGGGGGTTCTGCGGCCGACCGGGGCCCGGTGAGACCACGATGTTGTCGAAATCCTCCAGTCGCAGGCCGGACAGCATCGGATCGTCGTTGACCATGACGACCGGCTCCTGGCCGTTGATGTCGGCGATCAACTGGTACAGGTTGAAGGTGTACGAGTCGTAGTTGTCCAGCAGCAAGGTACGCATCATGGACCGTCCAGGATTTTCGAGAGCGCCTGGACGTCGCCCGGTTCCAAGGTGATTCCGAAGATCTCCTGGGGAGCGGAGAGCAATTCGTCCGCATCGAGTTCCCGGAAGGTCGCGGGCTCCGCGGGACGTATCTCCGTGAGAGTGCTGCCGGCGAGGACGTGCCGCACCTCGGGCTGTGTGCGCTGAAGGACCATCCGGTGGTTGAACGGCGAGCGCGGATGCGTGAGGCAGAAGTGGTTGAGAAGCTCGAAGTCCGACGGATAGCGCATGTCCGTGGTGAAGCCGTACAGCTCCACCGGTCCCTCCGGCCGCAGGAACCGCAGCACGTGTTCACCGGTCGGCTCTCGTACGAGGTCGAACGACCAGTCGCCGTCCAGCCGCGCGTGCTCCGCGAGCCGGATCGGCTCGTGCGGCCCGTAGCCGCCGAAACTCACGTCGTGGAGCCAGCGTTCGCCGTCGAGCTCCACGCACAGGGCCACGTGCAGGGCCGGCCCGAACCTGCTCCCGGTGCGGATCCGCGTCCTGCCGGCGAACGCCGTGAACGTGAACCCGATGCGGTCCAGCACGGCCGCCATCAGTACGACCTGTTCCAGGCACCAGCCGCCGCGGCCCTGCCGCACGATCTTCTCCTGGACGCTGTCCAGGTCCAGCGGCACCGCCGTGCGCCCGAGCAGCGCGTCGAGGTTGTCGAAGGCGATGGCGTCGACGTGGGCGACGTGCAGGCCCCGCAGTGTGGAGAGGTCCGGAGCGACGTCGCCCTGGTAGCCCACGCGGGTCAGGTAGGCGTCCACGTCGACGCCACTGCCCTGCCACATCGAATCCGTCACAGGTGGCTCATCCCTCATGTGAACTTCCCGGCGACCACGGCCGCGAGAGTGATCCAACCGAAGTAGGGGTTGGCGACAAAGGTGTCCCAGCACGATTGGGGATCGTCCAGGTCCACACGTACGACCAGAAAGGAGAGAAAGACTCCCGCGAGCACGACGACCAGGTAGAACGCCCACCCCATCGACATCTGGGAACCGGCCCACAGCACGCCGCCGACGCTGAGCACGACGAACATCGCCAGCCAGGCCTTGGTGGCCTTGCCGAACAGCAGAGCGGAAGACTTGACGCCGATGTTCCGGTCGTACTCCTTGTCCTGATGGGAGTAGATCGCGTCGTGAATCAGGGTCCAGAAGGCCCCGCCGGCGTACAGGCCGTACACCGCGAGTGGATAGTCGACGCTCCCGGTCACCGCCGTCCAGCCGATGAGCACGTAGACGCTCATGACCAACGCCAGGAACGCCGAGGGCCAGAAGAAGACGCGCTTCATGTAGGGGTACGCGACGATCAACGGGTACGACGCCCCGGCGACCAGGGCCGTCTCCACGTTCGCCACCGCCAGGACCAGCAGTGCGACCACGGCCTGTGCCGCGGCGAACAGGAGTGCGTTCCCGACGCTGATCGTCCCCGACACGACGGGGCGCGACACGGTGCGGGCGACCCGGGCGTCGACGTCCCTGTCGACCACGTCGTTGACCGCGCAGGCAGCGCCGCGCACCAGCACCGCAGCGACAGCGACAACCACCACCGTCAGCGGGTCCGGTCGCTGCCCGGAGGCGAGGACGACGGCCCACAGCCCCGGAAGCAGGTAGAGCACGTACCCCGTGGGCCTGTCCAGTCGCATCAACAGGAGATAGGCGCGGATTGAATCCGGGCTCTTCGTGACTACGCCGGTAGATATCTTGTACAGCATCAGGATCCAATCACCAGGTCACCGGAAGTTGGATCAACCCGCCGATCAGCGTGCTGTGGCGCAGCCTCAACTCATCCGCACCGACAGCCAGACGCATGGTCGGGAATCGTGCGACGAGCTGGCTGAGTACCACCTGCAGCTGCATCCGGGCCAGCGTCGCGCCGACGCAGTAGTGGGCACCGTGCCCGAACATGAGGCTGCCCGTGGTGTCGCGAGTGACATCGACCCGGCCGGGGTCGGCGAAGGCCGTCTCGTCGTGGTTGGCCGCGATGATGTTCAGCAGCACGAAGTCGCCGGTCCGGACGGTGACCCCGTCGATATCGAAGTCCGTCAGCGCAAAGCGGGGCATGCCGCCGTTGTGCGGGTTCGGCATCGACATCCGCAGGGTCTCCTCGACCGCGCCGGGGATGAGACTCGGGTCGCGCAGCAACGCCTGCCACTGCTCGGAGTTGGCCAACAACAGCGACACACAGGTGCCGATCCGGGCCACCGTGGTCTCATAACCACCGAACAGCAACAACGCCGTCAGCCCGATGACCTCGTTGTCGTTGATCCCCTCGGTCGCGCAGATCCTGGAGATCACGTCGGCGCCCGGATTTTCCCGTTTGTCAGCGATGAGTTGCCTGCAGTAGCCGAACAACTCGCCCAGCCCCTGCTTGGATCTGACCGGGTCCCCGACATTGGCGGCGTCCTGGGTCCAGCCGCCGAACCGGTCCTTGTCCTCCTGGGGCACGCCCAGCCACTCGCACATCACCTGAATCGGCAGCGACAACGCCAACGCCTGGCGCAGGTCCACCGGTGGCTTCTGCCCGGCCAGTCCGTCCAGGAGCTGCCCGGTCAGTTTTTCGACGTAGGGCCGCAGCGCCAGCATCCGCTCGGGTGAGAAGTGCGGCTCCAGCAGCGCACGCAACCGGGCGTGGTCGGTGGCGAAGCCGCCCAGCAGGCCGGCGAGAAGCGCCGACCCGCTGTCCTTCGCCGCGGCCCCCGGATCGGGATGGGAGCGGCCGAGCCGGTCGTCGTCGAGCAACCGCCTCACCCAGGCATGACCGGTGACCAGCCACGCCTCGTCGCCCTCGGCGGTACGAACCCGGTGGACCGCGCCCTGGGATTGGAGAGTGCGCAGCCCTGGCGCGAGTTGCAGCACATTCGTCTGCTCGAAAGGCAGTTGAGCTGGGGTACTCACTGACGGCCTCCGCCGGAATCGAGGTTCAGACCGTCTTGTCGAAGACGATCACGACGTACTGGAGCTCGTCGCCCCGGTGTCCGTCGTACGGGTCATGCCGTGCGATTGACGATGCGGTCGAACAAGGCGGTCAGTTCGGCGGACGCGGCCGGCGACAACTCGGCTTGTCCGAGGTGCTCCAGAGCCGAGTCGAGATGGCCGCGGGACAACTGCTCGGCCGTGTGACGGCCGCCGGCCTCCTCGGTGAGGTCGGCCATCTCCCGCAGGTGCGCCGCCGTGGTGCCGTCGGCGTGCCACAGCAGGCGCAGCCGCTCGCCGGCCGGGCTGTCGGCGGACATCGCCGCCAGCACCGGGAAGGACGGGTTGCGCCGCTGGATGTCGCCCCGGACGGGCTTGCCGGTCACCGCGGGGTCGCCCCAGATGTCCTCGACGTCGTTGAAGATCTGAAAAGCGAGGCCCAGATGCCTGCCAGCACCGCGCAGGGCGGCCAGGACATGCTCCGGTCTGCCCGCCCGCAGTGCGGGCGTCACCAGCGCGCACTCCAGCAGGGCGGACGTCTTCTCCACCACGATCCGGTCGTACTCCGCGATGCCGGAGCCCGGACCCAGCCGTACGGTGAGTTCGCGAGACTGGCCCGCGAGAACCAGCCGGAGGGCTTCGGCGAACACGCTGGAGATCTCCGCACGGCCGGGGCCGGGGTCGTCGACGACCATCTGCAGCCCAAGAGCCTGTAACGCGTCCCCGGCCAGGATGGCCAGACCGGCGCCGAACACCTTCCACGCGGCCGGCCGGCCGCGACGCAGCTCGTCCGCGTCGATGATGTCGTCGTGGATCAGGGTCGAGTTGTGCAGCAACTCCAGTGCTGCCGCCTGGCACCGCACGTCCTCCGGCCGCAGGCCGACTCCCTCGGCCGCCGCCGTCATGAGGCCGGCGCGGGTCAGCTTGCCGCCCTCCGCACCGCTGGGGTCACCGTGTTCATCGACGAAGCCGAGGTGGTAGGAGCAGATCCGGGCCAGGGCCGGCTCCAGTGCGGAAGCCCGCTGCCGCATGACGGGCCATACCGTGGACTGCGCCGTCCTCGGCGACAGAAAGGCTTGGAGCCCGGTCGACGAGGTGTCGAGTGCGCTCATCGAGATTCTCCTCCGCTCGCACGCCTTCCCAATTTCTGGTCAGAATCCATGCGCATGGGGTTCGCGAATTGCACCACTGATAATCACTGCACCGGAATTTACTTGACCGTTCCGACCGCCATCCTGAACGACCTCATCCTGGCGTGTCAACGACGCGGCGTGAGCACCTTCGACTTTAGGAAAAACCCCAAAGAAGGCGGTGCAGGGCCTGGATTGGACCGGTCTGCGGAATGATGGGAATGGTTCACCGAAGGTTTGAGAGGCGGAATGACTGTGGCAGTTGATTCCGGGCAATTGCATGAAGACAGGTCGTTCGACCCGTACGGCGCACATCGCGACGACCCGTATTCATTTCTGGCCGGCACCGGAGAGACGGAGCCGGTGTTCTACGCCCCCCTGCTCGACGCGTGGTGCGTCACCCGGCGCGAGGACATGGTCGCCGTGCTGCGGGACGACCTGAGTTTCTCGGCGCGCGACCACAACCCCCGTCCCGCGGTCGCGTTGCCCGAGGACGTGAGCCGGATGTTCCGCACCTGGCGCGGCGCCGACACTCTGGGCGTCGGCTCACTCGACCCTCCCGAGCACTCCAGGGTCAGGGAAGTGCTCAACGTCGGGTTCACGCCGGCCAGGGTCAGAGCGTTCGAACCCACGATCCGTGCGATCGCCACCGACCTCGCCGAACGGACCGCGGTCGAGGCGGAGTTCGACTTCATCTCGGCGTTCGCCGTTCCGTACGCCCTTGAGGTGATCTGCCGGCGCCTCGGGGTCCCGGACGAGTACCTCGACCGCTGCCGCACATGGTCCGAGCAACGCATCGAACTCATGATGCTGCAGCGCGACGCCGATCCCGACCGGTTGCGTGAATGCGCCCGCGGGCTGATGGACTTCGGAGCGTTCGCCCGTTCACTCGTGCAGGAGCGGCTCGCCTCACCACAGGACGACCTGATCAGTGAGCTGCTCCACGACGGCAAGGCGGGCCACACGCTCACCGCCGACGATGTTTCCGGCCAGGTCCCCACACTGATCTTCGCGGGACACATGACCTGTGCCGAGGCGCTCGGCACGCTCCTCTTCCAGCAGCTTCGGTCACCCGGCGGCTGGGCCGAGGTCGTCGACGGGACGATCTCCACACGGGACCTCGTCGAGGAGGGGCTGCGGTTCGACAGTCCGCTGGCGGGCATGTACCGGACCGCGATCCGTGACGTGGTGGTCGGCGACGTCCCCCTGGCCGCGGGGAGCCGGCTGCTGCTGCTGTACGGGGCGGCCGGCCGGGACAGCCGCTCTCACGCGTGTCCGGCCGCGTTCAGCCCGGGCAGTCGGTCTGCCACGCATCTCGCGTTCGGGCACGGCATCCACTTCTGCCTCGGAGCCGGGTTCGCCCGCGCGGAACTGGAGATCGCGGTACAGGCCATCGCCACCAGGATGCCGGGTCTGACTCTGGCACCGGGGGCGCCGCCCCGTCACCGGCCGGTGTTTCCTCTCCGGGCGTTGACCGAGTTGCGGGTGCGGCAGCGGGGACGGACATCCGGGCGGTCGTCGGGAGAGCTGGACGACACGCTGACCTCCGCGGAACGCACTTGACTCACTTGACGCACTTGTAACGGCCCGCCAGTTCAACTGGCGGGCCGTTACGGTGTGTCGGTCGGGGATCGCGCGCCGGCAGGACGGCGTCGGCGGTCAGGCGCGGACCGCGGTCAGGAAGACGTAGCCGCTCTCCGGGGTGACCGCGGACAGACGCATGAAGTCGATGAGCGAGGCGGCCTGTTCCTCGCCGACCAGATCGACCAGCTTGTCGCGGACGGTCTCCACGGCGTCGGCCATGACCGAGAGGGTGCGGTCGACGTTGTCGCTGATGTCACGGATCTCCACATCGACGAAACCGTTGGCGGCCAACGCCGTCCGGTATTCGTCCACGGTGCCCAACGAGCGCACCGCGTAGTTCTCGCAGATGTGGTCCAGGACCACGCGTCCCTCAGGGCTGACCGGGCCGCGCTCGATGACATCGGCGATGGCGAGTCGGCCGCCGGGGCGCAGGACGCGGGCGGTCTCGGAGAGCACCTGGCCGCGGTCGGGCATGTGCCACATCGACTCGAACGCCCAGGCCGCGTCGAACGAGCCGTCCGGGAAGGGCATGTCCATCGCGTCCGTGAACTGGAACGTCGCCCGGTCGGCGAGCCCGGCCGAGGCCGCGAGTTCCCTGGCCCGCGCCACCTGGACGTGGCTGACGGAGATGCCCAACACGTCGACGTCACAGGCGCGGACGAGCCGCAGCGCGGGATGGCCGATGCCGCAGCCGACGTCCAGCACCCGCTGGCCGGCCTGCGCGGCGAGACCTGAGATCATCAGGTCGGTCAGACGGTCGGTGGCTTCCTCGATGGAGCTGTTGTCGGCCTCGTTCTCCCAGTATCCGTAGTGTTTGTTGGGGCCCCACGCGGAACCGTAGATCTGACCGATCCCGTCATACATGTGGGCGACGTCGCTGGGAGCGGGAAACTGCTCGACCGTCATGAGGAACTCCGTATCGTGTGAAGGTGGCGGGAAGTCGGCGGGAAGTCGGCGGGCGGAAACCCGCTGCGCTCGGCTGGGCAGTCCCAGCCGAGCGCCTGCGTGATCTACTGGCAACCACTGACAACCACGTGGGCCATCAGGTGTTGCGAGGACCCCGGGAATCCGTCAACAGGTTCTTTGCTCACTTCAGTTCGAAGCGCAAGAAACCCAGCCGCAAGCCCCCCGCTTGCCATTCGGTGCCAAGCGCCTGGTTCGCCATCAGAGATATCCTCAGCTGCCTGCGGTCAACTGCTGAAAGGCTGTTGTCACTCTCCAGCAGCGCCTTCGTCCAGGCGGCACTCTCCTCCCAGAACGGCGAGGTTTCCGACGTGGCGTCGACGTCGTCGACCAAGGTGAAACCCGCCGCCTGCGCGGCTTCTGCGTAGTCGCGCACCGTAACCGGTTTTGTGTAGAAGTATTCGGCCCACACATCCGCCCCGTGAGGGCGTGTGGTGAACACTTCCTCGATGCACACACTCGCGCCCGGACGAAGCACGCGCGCCAGACGCTCGAACCACTGAGGACGGTTGAAATACCCGCTGCTCTCGATTGCCACCGCTGCGTCGTAGGGGCCGTCCAGGGGGAGATGCATCGCATCACAGACCAGCGTTCGGACCTTCCCGCCCACACCGCATTCCCGCGCGAACCCCTCAACTATCGGCGCGTGTTCCGGCGCGTTGGTGACCGCCGTGACATCGGCGCCGTACTCCTGGGCCCAGAAGAGCGAGCCCCCGCCAAGACCGCAGCCGACATCCAGGATCCTTCCCGACAGCCGGTGTTCGGCGCCCCAGATCTTGGCCGCGTACCGCAGCAGACCCTCTTGATGGAGCCGTATGCTGCGGCGAATGTCATCCGGCGTCGCCTCGCGAACATTCAGTGGCGTTCGGGAGGAAGGGTAGTGACCTACATGATAGTGAATCCTGGGTCCAGGCCCGTATTTGCGAACAAGCCTGGCTGTTTTGTCGTCGTAGTACTGGCCAACTATTCTTACCTCGTCCTGAGGCTCCAGCGCTGTTTGAGGTGAACCTGAAAGCTCATCCAGATTTGACACGGTCACTCCTCCAGAGCTGGGATGCCGACGACATTGGCGAATGGCCTGCTTCGGTCGTTACGCTGCGCTCGTCATGATCTGGAATCTTGAGTCGCCCGGAAATTGGGTGGCAGCTATTGGATTCCATCCTGGAGGGCGGCCTTGGTCGTGTCAACGACGCGGCGTGAGCATCTTCGACTTTAGGAAAAACCCCAAAGAAGGCGGTGTAAGGCCTGGATTGGACCGGCCTGCGGAATGATAGCTGCTGCGTGGTGCCAAGGCCGTGCGGTATTCGAGACCCCGCAGGACCGGTTGCTGTGGGACACCGGGCCCCAGCCCTCCGTGCAGAGGATCCTCACGGCCGAACTATCGAGGGTTAATCCGCGGTTTCCCGTGCAATACGTGGGGGCCACGAATCTGTTCGCAGAATCTGGAGGACGAACGCCCTCGAAACCAACGAGACACGATTCGGCGCCTGCAGTTTGTCGGACATGACGCGGACGTGATAGTCGATGGTCTTGGAGCTGAGGTGCAACTCTCTCGAAAGTCGCCCGCTGGAGAAGCCGGCCGCAACACCCTCCAGGATCTCGACCTGTACCGAGCTGAGAGCCGGCTGGGAAACTTCGCAGCCGTTCTGATCATTATCCATGGCACCCACCCATTCCGTACAGCCGGCTTACCGGTCGATTTCCGTCCATCTCGGAATTCCCTTCAAATTCTGCGGAACTCTTGGCCTTCTCATCAGTTCCCGCGCAACCGACCCGGGTAGGAGACTCAGCCTTGAGTCCACAGTCGAGCAGCTTCGAGGAACGGCCGTGACGAACGTCGCGCGTGATACCAGGACCGCGGCGCCGGCAGAGCCGGACGCCCTGATTCAGACCCTGTACGAGGACCTGAGCAGACTGCCGGCCAGCGCACAGCTGGACGCGACGCTGTGCCTGCTGGAGGCGGCCAGACTGATGCTGCCCACGCTCACCCCGGCGTCCGGTGAGCTCTCCGGCGAAGACCTCGACGACATCCGCGCGGCCATGCGCGCCGCGTCGTTGTCGATGCGCAGCTACCTGTGGCGGACCGGTGACAACGATCCGGTGGAACGGAGGTGAGATGGCCGAGCCGTCACAAGAAGTGACGGCTCATCTGTGCCGCGCAGGGCGCCCCCCACCACACGGCCGGCTGTCAGCTGCGTGCCACTGCGGCTCTCAGCCGGGTCGCGCCGCGCAGGTCAGGCAGGAAGGTCATGGCGATCGCCGCGCAAGCCATGAAGGCCGCGCACACCAGCAGACCCGCACCGAACCCCGCGTTGGCAGCCAGCACGCCCAGCGTGAGCGGAGCGAACGCGGACACACCACGCCCGATGTTGTAGCAGAATCCGGCACCGGTCGTCCGCACCCTGGTCGGGAACAACTCGCCCAAGTACACACCGAAGATGCCTGCGTATGCGGCGAAGAAGGCGAACATCGGACCCAGCCACAGCAACGTCGTGCGGTCGGCGGCCACGACGTACAGCGGCAAGGTCAGCGCCACACCGGCCAATGACAGCACCAGTGCGTACTTACGGCCGATCCGGTCGGCGATCAGCCCGAAGACGTTGTAGCCGATGAACATCCCGATATTGAGCACCGTCATGAACATCGTGACCGTCGCGGCCGGGATGTCCTTGTCGGTCTGCAGATAAGTGGGCAGCCACGTGGACGCGCCCCACGCCCCGAACATCGCGAGCGTTGCCACGGTCGCACCGAGCAAAGTGTTCTTGCGCAGTTTCGGAGCGAAGATCTCCGTCACCTTCACCGGTGTGGTTTTCTGCTCGACCCACTCGGCCGACTCACGGAAGAACAGTCCGACGACGACCAGCGGGATCACCACGCCCACCCCGCCGATGAAGAACAACAGGCGCCAGTCCGGCAGCAACGCACCCGACAGTTCCGAGGCGACCACCCCGCCGATCGGAAACGCGCTGAGCACGAACGCGACCGCACGACCCCGTTGCGCGGCCGGCCAAGTCTCGACCACGTAGGCCGATACGACTCCCCAGACCCCGCCGAGTCCCAGACCCGCCACGAAACGCAGCGCCAGGAACACCGCGAAACTGTGAACCAACAATATCGCCGCGGTGAACACGCCGAACACCGCGAGCGAAATCATCAACGCCCGTTTGCGGCCGTAGTTGTCGGCGAGCCAGCCGACAGTTACGCTGCTCACCCCGATCCCGAGCAATGTCGCCGTGGCGAGCAGGCCGCCCTGTGTCGTCGTGAGTCCCATATCGGCGCGGATCACAGGCAACATGAACGACAGCAGCAAGATTTCCAGTGCGTCGAACATGTAGGCCAGGAACGAGCCGATGAGCACAACCCATCTGTTGGATCCACTCAATCGAATCAGTCCATTCAGCCTCAAGTTTCAAGGTGTCGAGCCTGGGTAAAAGCCCATGATTGCCCAGGATCACCGCAGGTCACCGGTATGCTGCTCCGAGTTTCTTATACCCGGAATCTGTCCTACCGGAATTGAGTCTGGGTGAAGTCCTCCAATCGTGTCAACGATGCGGTGCCAGCTGGCTGGAATCAAGCCCGGTACCGAGGAGCGCCGGCGGATGTTCGAGCTGCTTGAGATTCGGTTTCGACGATCAAGCTTTCCCCGGCATGAGTGGTTTGAGCGTCATGTAATTCCGCATCCCGAATTCTCCTAATTGGCCATGGGCGAACGCCGCCTCGTCGGGTGCGTCAACCCGAAGCGGGCGCGATTCGGTCCGAGAATTGGCGGGATACGGGCAATGCGGCGCCCATGTGGCGGTGCGGGACGACTGGACCGGTGCTGCGGTACTCACCGTCCGCGATCGCCGTCGTCCTGCCGACGGCGTTCTTCGCGCCGGGTAGTTCCTCGCCGGCCTGCCGGAGTCCATGGGGCGATCAAGGCTTGGCTGAAAGGCAATATACAAATTCCCTTGCCTGCCCGAGCGTGAGCAGGTCAGGTTGGTACGCGTGACGTGTGTCTGGCTTGAATTACTTTCCTGCCCCAGCACTGCACGGGCCCCATGCCGCTTCCTTTTCCAGGGCAAAAACGCCCACCACGTCGCGGCGATCAAGGTGAATCAGCCGCTGGAGCGGCAATGGCTGAAATCTTTCCCTGCGCCAAGTCGCCACGTTGCCAACTCGCCCTGGCGCGGGGCCGGTTCGCAGCCGGCAGGCGCGGTTCATTCGCCCGCGATGTCCTCGGCCTCCCAGCGAAGCAGGTCGCCCGGCTGGCACGTGAGCACCTCGCAGAGCGCGGCGAGCGTCGCGAAGCGCACCGCCTTGGCGCGGCCGTTCTTGAGTACCGCCAGGTTGGCGGGGGTGATCCCCACGCGGTCTGCGAGCTCGCCCACGGACATCTTCCGCCTGGCCAGCATCACGTCGATGTCGACGACGATCGGCATCAGATCACTTCGTTCAACTCGGCCTGCATCTGCGCCGCTTCGACGTCGCGGGCGACGGCCTGGGCGAGCAGTGTCCGCAGCACGAGCACGATGAGCGCGACCCCCAGGACGGCCAGGCCGATCCCGCCCATGATGACGCTGACGCCCGGGTCTTCCCGCTGGCCGGGCGCGTTCAGGGCCGTGACGGCGAACCACACGAGGGCAGCCGCGACGATCGCGCCGATGATGACGTCCACGTACCGGAAGGCGGCGTGGGAGAACACGGTTCCGCGTCGCACCATCGTCACCAGTCGCCATGTGCAGACCAGGACGACCTGGGCCGTCCCGATGCCCAGGATCGTGACCACGCGCAGCGGGGTCAGCGGGAGCGACCCGTCCTCGGGGTCACTCCCGCTGACCAACGCCCACACCATCAATGCCTGTACGAACACGGTGCCCGTGAGCACCACCGCGAGCACGGCGCGCAGCGCGCGTACCGTCAGCTTTCCCATGACCCGTCCTTCCATCGAACTTCGATGGGAATCTATCGAATCTCGATAGGTTGTACAAGGGTGACGCCGGAGGGCGGGAGGCGGGTTCGCACCATGGCGCGAGGCAAGCGCGAGGTAAGTCCGGGCCGGGGAAGCGCTGGTGGCGTTAAATCGGTTGGAAGCGGTGCCCGTCGTGGGTACCGTGGCCATGCCGTTGGGCCAGTGGGCCAGTGGGCCGTTGGACCGTTGAGGAAGCAGGAGGTGAGGACATTGGTGACTGTCGTGGCGCTGGGCGCTGCCCGGACTCAGAAGCTGATCGTTCCCATCCCTGTGGTCTCCGGCTGACCTTCGTCTTCGTCCGCGCCTGAACGGCGTGTACGCCGGGGCCGCCCCCTGAAGGGTTCCCCCTTGTCTTCCTCTTCGTCTTCCTCTTCCCACTCGTTCCTCTCCACCTCCTCCGAGGCCGTGCCCGCCGCTCATCCCCTCGCTCTGTACGGCTGGGACGCGGACTGGGAGGCGGAGTTCGTTCCGTACGCCGCGCAGAACCTGCTCCCCGGTCGCGTCGTACGTGTTGACCGCGGTCAGTGCGATGTCGTCACCCCCGACGGCACGGTGCGGGCCGACACCGAGTTCGTGGTGCCGCGTGACCCGCTGAAGGTCGTCTGCACCGGGGACTGGGTCGCCGTCGACCCGGCCGGTGGCGATCCCCGTTACGTACGGACGCTGCTGCCGCGTCGTACCGCCTTCGTACGGTCCACCTCGTCCAAGCGGTCCGAGGGCCAGATCCTCGCGGCCAACGTCGACCACGCGATCATCGCCGTACCGCTCGCCGTCGAGCTGGACCTGGGGCGTATCGAGCGCTTCCTGGCCCTGGCCTGGGAGAGCGGCGCCCAGCCGCTCATCGTGCTCACCAAGGCCGACCTCGTACCGGACCCGACCGGTCTGTCGTATCTCGTCGAGGACGTCGAGACCACGGCGCCCGGCGTGCAGGTCCTCGCCGTCAGCGCGGCGACGGGGGAGGGCGTCGACGTGCTGTCCGCCGTCGTCTCCGGGAGCACGAGCGTGCTGCTCGGCGTCTCGGGCGCCGGGAAGTCGACCCTCGCCAACGCCCTGCTCGGCGAGGAGGTGATGGAGGTGCGGGCCATCCGTGAGGTGGACGGGAAGGGCCGGCACACCACGACCACCCGCAACCTCCTCGCGCTGCCCGGCGGCGGCGTGCTCATCGACACCCCGGGGCTGCGGGGCGTCGGGCTGTGGGACGCCGGACAGGGCGTCGGGCAGGTCTTCGCCGAGATCGAGCAGTTGGCCGAGGGGTGCAGGTTCCACGACTGCGCCCACGGCAGTGAGCCGGGTTGCGCCGTGCTCGCCGCGCTGGAGGACGGTTCGCTGCCCGAGCGGCGGCTGGAGAGCTACCGCAAGCTGCTGCGGGAGAACCAGCGCATCGTCGCCAAGACCGACGCCCGGGTGCGCGCCGAGATCCGCCGCGACTGGCGGCTCAAGGGCGCGGAGGGCCGCGCGGCCATGGAGGCCAAGCGCGGGCGTATCCGGTAGGCGCCGACGGCAGGTAGCGATGGTCGGTACCGACGGCAGGTACCGACCGCTCGCGTGCCCGGAGTGGGCCGGACCCCCGGACGGGGGTCCGGCCCACCCCCACGTCCGAATCCCGCTAGTGGCCTCGCCGGAAGCGGCGCACACTCGACCGTGTGATGGACGAAGAGACCCGGTACGAGGCGGTGGCCAGCCGCGACCCACGGTTCGACGGCGCGTTCTTCTTCGCCGTCGAGACCACCGGCATCTACTGCCGGCCCAGCTGTCCGGCGGTCACGCCGAAGCGCCGGAACGTCCGCTTCTACCCCACCGCCGCCGCGGCCCAGGGCAACGGCTTCCGCGCCTGCCGCCGGTGCAGGCCCGACGCCGTGCCCGGGTCGGCCGAGTGGAACGTACGGGCCGACGTCGTCGGCCGCGCCATGCGGATGATCGGCGACGGGGTCGTGGACCGTGAGGGCGTACCCGGACTGGCCGGGCGGCTCGGCTACAGCGCCCGGCAGGTCCAGCGCCAGCTCACCGCCGAACTCGGTGCCGGGCCCGTCGCCCTCGCCCGCGCCCAACGCGCCCACACCGCACGGACGTTGCTCCAGACCACCGTCCTGCCGGTCACGGAGATCGCCTTCGCCGCCGGATTCGCGAGCGTGCGGCAGTTCAACGACACGATCCGGCGGATCTACGCCCGTACGCCGAGCGGTCTGCGCGCCGAATCGCACGCCGGGGGCGGACGGGCCCCCGCCGTACCCTCCCTCGCCGGTATTCCGCTACGGCTCGCCTACCGCGGGCGCTACGCGGCGCGCGACATGTTCGACCTGCTCGCCGACGAGGCCGTCCCCTTCGTCGAGGAGGTGAGCGGCGAGCCCGGCGCCCGCACCTACCGGCGGACGCTGCGCCTGCCGCACGGCCCCGGCGTCGTCTCGGTGGACGAGGCGCTTCCGTCCACCGGAACGGCCCGCTCCGGGTGGCTGGAGGCCCGGATCCACCTCACCGACCTGCGTGACCTCACCACCGCCGTACAACGGCTGCGCCGTCTCCTCGACCTCGACGCCGATCCGTACGCCGTGGACGAACGCCTCGGCGCCGACCCGCTTCTCGCGCCGCTCGTCGCGGCCCGCCCCGGACTGCGGGCGCCGGGCACCGCCGATCCCGAGGAGTACGCGCTGCGCGTCCACGCGGGTCCCGACGAGGCGCGGCGGCTCGTCGCGGCGTACGGGGACCTGGTCGAGCGCCCGTGCTCCACGCTCACCCGGCTCTTTCCCGCCCCGGCCGCCCTGGTGGACGATCCGGTGGCCGGCCCGCTCGCCACCGCCCTCGCCGACGGCACCGTACGGCTCGACGCCGGAGCGAGCCGCGACGAGGCGGAGCGGGCGCTGCTCACCGTGCCCGGTGTGACCGCCCGGACGGCGGCGCTCATCCGGATGCGGGGCCTGGGCGATCCCGACGTGGCTCCGGACGGCGAACCAGGGCACGCGGCGTGGCGGCCGTGGCGTTCGTACGCGGTACGGCATCTGCGGGCAGCCTCCGCGGTCGTCTGAGAGCCCGGATCAGCCGGTCTCCTCCAGCCCCCAGCTGTGAATCTTTTGTGGATGGATCCGGATCAGTTCCTCGCTGAAGTGCGGCCCCAATTCGTGGGGCCCGGTGAGCAGTTCGGCCTCACCCCGGATGTCCACACCCCGTACCTTCCACGGCTTGAGGCTCACGATGTCGTCGACCACCAGCGCCACCCGGGGGTTGGACCGGAGGTTCCGCCACTTCTTGGTGGTGCCCAGCGCGTACCCGCCGACCAGGATCGTGCCGTCCGACTGCGGGAAGAAGCCCACGGGGTTGGCCTGTGGCTGGCCCTTCGGGTCGACGGTGGCCAGCCGGCCCAGTCGCTGGGAGGAGAGGTACGAGCGCTCGGCCTCGCTGAATTCGGTCATGACTCCAGCCTCACACGCCCGCCGGCCGGAGCTGGGAAGCGGGCGGCTCATGGTGCGGCAGTTGCTCCCCACCTGGCCCTATTTCTTCCTCCATGATCATCGCGGCCTGCCCGGGCGTGCTGTGAGTTGAAGGTCAACTCCCCTAAACTGTCGACGCTTTGGCGAGATCCCTCACCGAGCTGAGGCAGCACCTGATGGCGGAAGCAGCTGCGCCGCCCCCGTCCGCCCTGGAGTCCCGATGACGCTGAGCAAGCACGACCGGTCCCACGGTCGTGCCGGAGGCCGGCAGTCGTGAGGCGCGGAAGGGACGATTCCTGTGCACCGGAAGGACGGCCTCCCTCGCCTGCGGTCTCGCACGCCGCCGCCCTGGGCCGGCGGACGATCCGCGTCGCGACCGGGCGCACACCACCCCATGGGCGGGGGACACCGACCGCTTCGGTGTACTCGCCCGTTCCCCCCTCGAACCCCTAGGACCCTTTTTCCGTGACCTCTCCCTCAGAACCCGCCCTTGTGCTCGGCGCCGTGACCGTGGTCATGGCCGCCGTCGCATTGCTGCTGGCGCTCTCCCGTCGCAAACAGGTGCGACGGTGCAGAGAAATGGACGCGGCGCTGAAGAGCGCCGAGGCGCGCACGCGCGACGCCGACTTCCGCACACACGGTGCCGAATCCCGCACGCGGGACGCCGAAACCCGCATTCGGGAGGCCGAGGCCCGCGAGGAGCGGTTCCGCGCCGAGGTGGGTCATCTCGTCTCCGCCCGGCTGCCGGCCGTCCCGCTCCATCTGATCAGCTCTCACCACCCCGTACCCGGACTGCTGCACGAAGGAGCGGCGGGACCCGAGGACGCTGAACTTCTCGACTCGGTCGTCACCCGGGTTTCGGCGATGGTCCTGAAGGAGCGTCGTCGCGTGGACGCCGCCGCACGAGCGGCCCTGCGCGGCGCGAGCCAGGACTCGCAGGCGTTGTCGTACCGACTTCAGTCGGAACTCGACTCCCTGCAGAGGGAGTTCACCGGGGCGGGGCACCTGACGCACCGGATGCTCGCCGCCGACCATCTCAACGAGCAGAATCTGCGCCTCATCCAGCGGACCGCCATCGTGTGCGGGGCGTGGCCGGGGCACGTTCGCAAGGACACCTACGTGGCCGAGATCGTCACGGGCGCCTCATCCCGGCTCCGTGGCTTCGACCGCGTGAAGATCAACTCGCGAATAGCCACCAACGTCGGGATCGTCGGTCGTGCCGCCGAGCCCGTCGCCGTGGCCTGCGCGGAGCTGATGGCCAACGCCCTGGAGCACTCCCGTGACGACCTCGCGGTGGATGTCACCCTGATCCAGAGCGGCAACGGCAACGTCTGCATCACGGTCGACGACGCGGGCAAGGGGATGACCGCGGAAGCGGCCTCCCGGGGCGCACGGCTGCTTTCCGCCGACACGCAGGATGTCATGCTCACCGAGCTCGGCGACCCGCCGTCCCAGGGTTTCGCCGCCATCGGCCGCCTCGTCGCCGACTACGGCTTCGATGTCTCCATCGATCATCCGTCTCCCTATGGCGGGGTGCGCGCTGTGGTGACCATTCCCCCGAACCTGCTGGCCTCGATCGACGAGGAGGCCGAGCCGCCGTCCGCCATGGCTCCCCAGCCGGCCATGGCACCGAAGGCGGAGAGGCGGCCCGCAGCGGTCACCGAGACCGCGGCGGAGGACGACGAGAAGCCGCGCACTCCCGTACCGGACAGTGCGGACGGTCTGCCCCAGCGTCGCCGCCGCGGCCCCGCGGCACCCATCGGAGGACTCACCGCTCCCACATACCGGGCCCCGGACCCGGAGCGGTCCCTCAAAGCCTGGAGTGAATTCCAGGACGGCCTTGAAAGCGGCCGAACCGGTACTGATTCGGAGGAAACGCAGTGACCATGCCCCACGGCGAGAACGAGACCTGGTATCTGGCGCCCATCACCGAGATCCCAGGCGTCCACCACGCCCTGCTCATGACCCTCGACGGGATGGTCCAGGCCCGGTCCGAGAACCTGTCGGCCGACGACGCCGACGGCGTGGCCGCGATGACCTCCGCACTGCACGCCGCCTCCCGTGCCGCCGTCATCCCGGCGCTCGGGGCCGCGGCGGACACGCCCATCGAGACCGTCACGGTGAAGATAGCCGAGGGCACCTACATGGTCATGCCGGCCGGTGCCAACACGCTCATCGCGGCCGCCGGTGACGATTCGATGCACATGGGCGTGGTCGTCCACATGATGGCGCGTCAGGCGAAGAAGCTCGGCGAGCAGCACATGTCTGTCTCGGCGCGTGCCCATGACGGCGCGTCATGAGCCGCGGTCAGCACCAGAGGCGGCTGCTCCCGGCGTATCTGGCGACCGGAACCGCCGGTGATGCCCCGTTACCCACCACCCTCGACACACTCACGGCTCTGCGTGCCAGCGGCCATCCGCTCTCCTCGTACCACACGGCGGTGCACCGGCGTGTCGTCGAGTTGGTGACGGGCGGTTCCCTCACCGCCGTCGAGATAGCCGCGTATCTCGCGCTGCCGGCCAGTGTCGGCCTGATGCTCGCCGAACAACTCGTCAGTGACGGCTTGTTGAACGCCAGCGTGCCGATCCCGGACGCTCTCGCCCCCTCGCGTGCCGGACGGCCGTCGCTGCAACTCATGGAAGAGGTGCTGAGTGGACTCCAATCCCTCCGTGTCGCCTAGCCCGCGTCCCGTGTACCTCCCCGAGGGGGCGCACCAGAGGGTCAAGATCCTGGTCGCGGGTCCCCTCGGCGTCGGCAAGACGACCGCGATCAGGACGCTTTCACAGATCCCCACACTGCACACCGACGAAGTCATGACGGACGCGGCGGCCGACGCCGACGACGTCAGCCTGGTCGGTCTTCGGGACAAGACGACCACCACGGTCGCCATCGACTTCGGCCGACTGACCCTGCCGGGCGACCGGGTTGTCCTGTATCTGTACGGAACTCCGGGGCAGCGGCGGTTCCTTCCCCTGTGGGAGGGCATCGCCTTCGGGGCCCTCGGTGCGCTCGTCCTGGTCGACACCCGGCGCCTGGACGAGTCCTTCGAGGTGATGGATCTTATCGAGGAGCGCGGTTTGCCGTACGCCGTGGCAGTCAATACCTTCCCCGACTCACCCGACTACGACCTGGAGATCGTTCGCAAGAAGCTCGACCTCGCCCCAGCCACCCCACTGGTCACTTGTGATGCCCGCGAGATCGACAGCAGCCTCAACGCACTCATCGCACTGACAGCCCATTCCATAGCATCTGCCGGAGTCGGAGTCTCGTGAGCATCACACCCCCACACACCACAGCTGTGCCCCTGTACGGGCCCGAGCACGCGGCCGATCCTCAGCGCAGCTACGAACTGCTGCGTCTCCAGGGGCCGGTCGGCCTCGCGGAGATCGACACCGGTCTCGTCGTCCACCTGGTGACCGACTACGAGGCGGCGATCAAACTCCTGCAGGACACGGACACCTGGTCCAAGGACACCCGCCCCTGGCTGGACCAGGTTTCGGAGAACAGCCCGATCAGACCCCTGGTGGAGTGGCGGCCCAGTCTCCTCTTCGCCGACGGTGACGAGCACGCGCACCTGCGCAAGGTCATCACCGACAGTTTCGCTCTCCTCGACCCCAACGACGTACGAGTTCTGACGTTCCGTCATGCCGACCGGCTGCTCCAGGACTTCGCGGACTCCGGGACGGTCGACCTCGTCGGCCAGTACGCGCGTCAGCTGCCGTTGATGGTCTTCAACGGTCTGTTCGGTATGGACGACGAACACGGTCCCCGGCTGGTGGGCGCTCTCGCCGACATGATGGACACCGATCCCGAACGCAAGGCGGCCGGCGCCCAGTCGTTCGGCGCCTATCTGGGGACGCTCTACGAGACCAAGGCCGCCCAGCGCGGCCATGACCTGACGTCCTGGTTCATGGACCACCCCAACGGGCTGAGCCAGGAGGAGGCGATCAACCAGATCATCATCACCCTCGGCGCGGGGAACGAGCCGACGGCCAACCTCATCGCCAACACCTGCGTGCGGATGCTGAGCGACGACCGGTACTTCGGCACGCTCACCACCGGAAGTCTCCCTGTCCAGCACGCCATCGACGACGCGCTGTGGTACGACTCGCCGCTGGCGAACTTCAGTTTCCACTTCCCCAAGAAGGACGTCACCTTCTACGGCACGCACTTTCCCGCCGGCTCCCCGGTGATGGTCTCGTACGCCGCCGCCAACACCTGCCCCCACTCGGGGGTGCCGGCCGACGGGTACCGCTCCGGCACCAAGGCGCATCTGGCGTTCGCCGCAGGGCCGCATGCCTGTCCCGCCCGGTCGCTCGCCCTGCTGATCGCGACCGCCGCGATCGAACGACTCGCGAGCTATCTGCCGGACATCGAACTCGCCGTCGCTCCTGAAGAGTTGACGTATCGCGACGGGCCCGTCCACCGGACGCTCACGTCGCTTCCCGCCCGGTTCACTCCGCTGACGCCCGATGCCAAGGGCGTCACTCCCTGGAGCCGCGGTTCCGCCGTCCCGGAGACGGACACCGGGGCGTCCTCGACGGCGGGCGACCGCGTGGCGGTGACAGCTTCCTAGCCCGCTCTCCCGTGCCGTGTCGCGGTGGTGCCGTCGGCCGAACGGCCGCACACCACCGCGACACCGGCGGGACAGCTGTGCCCTGGCCCCGTCCTCTGCCCGAACGGAACCACCATGACGGTTCTTGACCGAAAGGGGATCAACCACCGATGGCGACCACACCTCCCGCCACCAGTCCGCCTGGCCTCTTGTCCGTACGGCATGAGGTGAGCGAGGCCCTGACCGGATTCCTCGATGCCAAGGACCAGGCCGCGCCCGGCACCGAACTGCTCTATCTGACCTCTACGTTGCGCGCTTTCCTCACCGGCGGGAAACGGCTGCGATCCGTGTTGTGCCTCTACGGGTGGCAGGCCGCCGGAGGGGCCGGAGAGACGACGGCCGTCATCCGCGCGGCCGCGAGCCTCGAACTCTTCCAGGTGTTCGCCCTCGTGCACGACGACGTGATGGACGACAGCGACGTCCGCCGCGGCCGGCCGTCCGCACATCGCGCGCTGGCCGCCGCGTACACCGACAGCGGCGGTCCCCGCGGTCGCGCCGCGGCGCACGGACTGGGCGCCGCCGTCCTCCTCGGGGACCTGGCACTCGTGTGGTCCGACGAGCTCCTCCAGACGGCGGGCCTCGCCCCGGACAGGCTCGCCCAGGTCATGCCCCTGGTGGCCGAGATGCGCAACGAACTCATGTACGGCCAGCTCCTGGACCTGCAGAGCACCGGCCGGCTGACCGGCGATGTCGAGACGGCACTGCACGTCATCCGGTACAAGACCGCCAAGTACACCGTTGAACGCCCGCTTCATATCGGAGCGGCGGTGGCCGGGGCCGATCCGTCCGTGCTCGACGCCTGCACCGCGTTCGGCATCCCCTTGGGAGAAGCGTTTCAGCTGCGCGACGACCTGCTCGGCGTGTTCGGCGATCCCGCCGAGACCGGCAAATCGATACTGGACGATCTGCGCGAGGGCAAGGCCACCGTACTGATGGCCCTCGCCGTCCAACGAGCCTCTTCCGTCGAGCGTAAGACCCTGCGCGATCTCGTCGGCCGCAGCGACCTGGACGAGGACCAGGCCGCCGAGATCCGCGCCATCCTGGATTCCACCGGCGCCCGGAGGACCGTGGAAGAAATGATCACCGCACGCCGGGACGCGGCCTTCGCCGCACTGGACGAGGCACCCTTCCCGGAAGCGGCCACCGCCCAACTGCGCCAGATCGCCCTGGACGCCACGGAGCGGCAGACATGACCGCCCGCCGGTACCCCCCCACCGCAACCGTGAGGTCGAGCAAACCCATGAGCGACACGGTCGCGAACGCGACCTACCCCCAAGAAGCCGCCCGACTGGTGGCGAGGATCGACCAGGACCCGTGGGGCAGCGTCCGCCCCTCCTTGTACGAGACCGCCCGCGTCATCTCGGCGGCACCCTGGCTGCCCGGGGAGCAGCGCCGGATCGCCTATCTGCTGAACGAGCAGGCACCCGACGGCAGTTGGGGCGAAGGGCCCGAGCGCTACCGCCTGCTGCCGACGCTCAGCGGCGTGGAAGCCGCACTGGCGGTCCTGCGGCGGGGCGCCACGCCCGAGGAGACGACCCGGCGCCTCGCGACGGCGGTCGACAGAGGTCTCGCCGCGCTGCGCGCGCTGCCCACGGCCGGACCGTGGCCCGACACGGCCGCGGCCGAGATCCTCGTCCCCAGCCTGGTCGCGAAGATCCACGAACAGCTCACCCGCGTCCGCGAAGACGAGCTAGCGGTCGTCGGCGGATGGCGTCCGGGGCCCGCACCCGCGCTTCCCCGGGGCTACGACCAGGCCGCGCCCGAGTACGTGGCGAGGCGGTATACCTCGGCGGGCAGCCTTCCCGTCAAGTTGCACCACACCTTCGAAGGTGTGGCCCGGTACATACCGGGGGCGCTCATACCCGACGGACCGGACCTGCTGGGCAGTTCACCGGCCGCCACCGCCGCCCGAGCCGCGGCGATCTCGCCGGCGCCCGCGACAGGAACGGTCTCGGCCCTCGAAGCCGTGGCACAGCGCTACTCGGGTCTCTTCCCCGAGGCGGCCCCGATCCTCGTCTTCGAGCGCCTGTGGGTCGCCGCCGCGCTGGCCGGTGTCCAGTTGCCGGCCGCCAGTCTGCCCACCGTCCGCGGCTGGGCCGACGACCTCTACGACCCCCGGGGAGTACGCGGCGCACCCGGCCTCATGACGGACGCCGACGACACCGCCATGGCCGTGCTGGTGTCCTCGCTGGTCGGTCTGGAGCACACCCCCGACCCGCTCGACCTGTTCCACAACGGCAGTCACTACGACTGCTACATCGGCGAGGACACCGGATCGGTCACCGCGAACGCGCACGCGCTCCAGGCGCTCGGCAGCTATGTGAGCCGCCACCCCGGAGCACGGCACACCTACGGTCCCCGGACGGACAAGCTGCGCGACTGGCTCGTCGGCCAACAGCGCCCCGAAGGACCGTGGCCCGACAAATGGCACGCGTCCCCCTACTACGCCACCGCGCGGTGCGTGGCCGCGCTCGCGCGCTACGGCGGGGACCACGCGTCCACGGCCGTCGGGACCGCCGTGGCCTGGACGGTCGAAACCCAGCGTGACGACGGCTCCTGGGGGATATGGGGCGGTACCACGGAGGAGACCGCGTACGCCGCACAGATCCTGCTGTCGACCCCCGACCACCTGCCCCGGCACGCCCGCGCCCTGCACCGCGCCGAGACCTACCTGAACGACCGGGCGGGCTCCGGCCACCACCCCGCCCTGTGGCACGACAAAACCCTGTACGCCCCCGGCGCCATGATCGGAGCCGAGATCCTCGCCGTGCGGGAGCGACTGCGGACACGCCACGGCCTGCACAGGCGGCAGACCACACTCACAGACGCGGAAAGGTAGGACAGACACGTGACGACCGGCAGTTACGTTCCACCGCTCGCGCCCGGAAAGCTCCCGCTCATCGGACACGCCGTACCCCTGATCAGAAACCGCCTCGCTTTCATCCAGCGCGTACGCACCTACGGCCCCATCGTCCGCATCGCCGTCGGCCCGAAGACGGTGACCGTGGTCAACTCGCCCGACCTGATACACAAGATGCTCACCAGCCAGGCCGACGAGTTCACCAAGGGGGTGCTCTTCGAGAAGCTCAAGCTCTTCGGCAAGGACGCCCTGCCCGTCGCGGAGGGCAAGCCGCATCTGCGTCGGCGCCGCATGATGCAGCCGGCCTTCCACCGGCAGCAGATCGAGGGCTACGTCAACACGATGCGGGAATCCGTCGAGCCGTACGTCGCGGGCTGGGACGGCGGAACCCCACTCGACATGAAGACCGAGATGCAGCTCATGGCGCAGAGCGTCGTCATGTCGGCCCTGTTCTCCTCGACGCCCCGGCGGGAGCCCGCCCACACGTTGCTCCACAGCGTCGACACCGTCTTCAGAACGGCCCTGAAGCGTGCTCTGTTGCCCGTGTCCGCCCTGGGACGACTGCCCACCAGGGGTAACCGCAGGGCCAGGGCCGCCGGCACCACCCTGCGCACCGCGGTCGCCGACATCATCGCGGAGCACCGCGCGCACCCCGACGCGTACGACGACATCGTCTCGCTGCTCCTGACCGCGCAGGACGACACCGGCGCGACACTGGCCGACGACGAGATCCTTTCCGAGGTCGTCGCACTGCTCGCCGCGGGCTCCGAGACCACCGCCGTCGTCCTCGCCTGGCTGTTCCACGAACTCGGCCGCAATCCGCGGCTGGAGCGCCTGCTCCACGAGGAAGTCGACTCCGTCCTCGCCGAAGGTCCCCTCACCGCCGAGCGCGTGACCCGCCTCGTCCACACCCGCAGGCTCGTCGGCGAAACCCTGCGGCTGCACAGCCCCGCGTGGCTGGTGACCCGGCAGACCGTCTCGGACGTCGGCCTCGGCGAGTTCACCCTGCCGGCCGGCTCGGACGTGATCTGGAGCCCCTACGCGCTGCACCGGGATCCCGGTCTCTATCCCGATCCGCTGCTTTTCGACCCCGACCGCTGGCTCCCCGAACGCCCACAGCCACCGAAGGGCGCCTTCATCCCCTTCGGTTCCGGCAAACGCATGTGTATAGGGGACGCGTTCGCCTGGACCGAGACGATCGTCATCACCGCGCTGGTCGCGTCCCGCTGGCGGCTCCGGCCGACACCCGGCACCGTACGCCCGGTCGGAGAGATCACCACGCACCCCGCGTCCCTGCGCATGGTGCCCGAACTCCGGCAGCACACCGTCGCGGGGAAGGCCCGATGAACGACGCGACCCGCACGACAGCGCCCACCCTGCCGATGCCCGACCTGCGGGACTCCTTCCCCGGTCCCTTCCCGGCGAGCCCGTACGCCGACGACATCGAGCGGCACGCCACCCGGTGGCTCCAGACGTTCCCGCTCGTCGGCTCACCGCGCAAACTGGGCGCCCTGGCCGACATCACCGGCCAGGGGATGGCCCGCACCTTCCCGACGGCCGACCGGGACGGCCTTTTCCTCTGCGCCGAACTCTTCCTGTGGCTCACCGCGTTCGACGACGCGCACGGCGAGGCCGAGGGGGCCCGCGACCCGGCCCGCCTGGTCCGCACGATAGTTGAGTACGTCCACATCGTCACCGGCCACGACGAGCCACCGGGCACTCCGAGCGCCTTCGGCGCCGCCCTGCGCGACGTCCTGGCCCGGTTCGGGGAACGGGCCACTCCCACCCAGTACCTGCGGCTCACCGCGGACCTGCGGGACAACCTCATGGGCGTCCTCTGGGAGGCGCACCACATCAACAGGCCCGACCACGTCACCCTGGCCGACTACCGCGCGATGCGTCCGCACACCGTCTTCATACGGACCCTGATGACCACGGCGGAGGTCGCCCTCGGGTACGAACTGACCGAGCCGGACAGGTCCTTGGCGCCGGTCCGCGAACTCCAGGCGGCCGTCGCGGACTTCGCCGGCTGGATCAACGACCTCGCCTCGTACGCGAAGGAGACGGCCCACGACGGGTCGGGCTCGCTCAACCTGCCGTCACTCCTGATGCGAGAGCACGGGTGCGATCTCGAAGAGGCGTTCCGGCTGGCCTCCCGTATGTGCGAACAGCGGGCCGAGGTGGCCACCGCCCGAATCGCCGAACTGACGGTCGGCGAGGGCCCGCTCGCCGCCCACGCGGGGGCCCTCAACTCCATCCTGTCCTCGTACGTCTGGCACATCGATCACTCCCGCTACCGCATGCCGGGCGGCGCCTAGGGGGTGTCGTCCGGAGCACGCCGTGCTCGACCGCGATCCCGACAGCGATCTCGACCGCAATCACCTCGCAACCCGGCCCCGCTACAATCCGGGCCTGAACGCACAGGCTTTCCGGGGGAGTCCAACGTGCTGCGAGTCGATCTCCGTGGACGGGAGCTGAACCGGCTGCGCGTGGCGGACGGGGCCGACGCTCTGTGGGAGGCCGCGCTCAGCCTGCATCTGCTCCAGAACCACCATGTCCCACCGGCCTTCGCGCCCTGGCGGCGCGAGGTCCGCACGGCCCTGGAACGGGCCGGACTCGCCTCGGCCGTACGGGAGTTGATGCTGCTCTGCCCGTCGGCGGAGTACTTCCCCGACTTCCTCACCCCCGGCCGCGGCGAGCTGGACCTCGACATCGGTGTGGACCAGCTGCTGTCAACTCCCCGTCGGCGCCTGGTCGCCGAACTCGCGCGACTCTACGCGCGGAGACGTGGGCCGGTCCCGGCCACCGTACGGCGGCTGGCCGAGGGGGATGTGGAGGCGCTGCGCTGGCTCGGGGCGACGCTGCGGCGCTACTACTCGGTCGCCGTGGTGCCCTATCTGCCCGCCATCCGGGCCCAGGCCGCGGCCGACCGTGCCCGCCGCGCCGAGGCCGCGCTGAGCGGGGGATCGGAGGGGCTGCTGGCCAGTTACGAGGAGATGCCCGGCTGGCGCTGCGAGGAGGGGATCCTGCGCACGCCGTACCCGGTCAGCCGCGAACTCCTGCTGTCCGGGCAGACGTTGACCCTGGTGCCGGGCTTCTTCTGCGTCGGTACGCCACTGGCCCTCGTGGACGACGAGCTTCCCCCGGTGCTGGTCCACCCGCTCTCCCCGGCACCCGGCTGGCTGGTGCGCCACCGGCAAGGTGAGGCGACGCCACCGGTGGCCCAGCTGATCGGCACCTCACGCGCCCGGCTGCTCGAACTGCTCGACCGGCCGATGACGACGACGGGTCTGGCGGGGGCGCTGCGGATGGCTCCCTCGACGGCGAGCCGGCACGCCTCCGTACTCCGCGAGGCGGGCCTGCTCACCTCGCACCGGCACGGCAACCGGATGATGCACCACCGCACCCAGCTGGGCAAGGCCTTGTTGGACGGCCCCGCCCCCTGAGGCGGTGATGCATCACTGATGGTGTGTCAACTACGGTTGATGGCTCAGCAGTTGGGCACGCCCGGCAGCCAGGCGTCCGAGACGTCGATGAAGATGTTCGAGATGTAGCCGCCGTAGTCCGGCAGGTAGGACCAGGCGTCGTTGCTGTACCCCTGGTAGTTGACCAGCTGTCCGCGCTTCTGGCACTGGACCTTGACGGTCGTCGGTCCCGCCAGGCTGGCGACCTGCGCCGAGGTGGTCGTCGTGTCCTGACGGATGCTCACGCCGGTGCCCCACGTCGGGAACGAGGTGCCGGGGCCGGGGCCCGGGTCACCGCTGCCGCCGTTGACGAGCGACATGTAGTAGGTCCAGTTCCAGTTCGCCCCGGGGTCGGTGTGGTCGTTGCCCGGCACCTCGCTGTGGCCGACGACGCCCGCGCGGGTGCGGGGGATGCCGTACTTCGCGGTGAGGTGGCGCGTCAGCGCGGCCGACGAGCGGTACATCGAGTCGGTGAACCAGGACGGGTCGGCGACGAAGCCCTCGTGCTCGATGCCGATGGAGCTGGCGTTGGCCGAGCGCGCGTGCCACGCCGTGTTGGCGTCCCGGACCATCTGGGTGACCTGGCCGTCCGAGGACCGGATCACATAGTGCGCGCTGACCTGCGAGGACGGGTTCTGGAACCAGCTGATGGAGCCGGCGTACGACCCCTGGGTGACATGCACGACGACCTTGTTGATCGCCGCCGTACGGCCGGTCTGGTAGTTCGACGTGCTCGCCGGGACCCAGAGCGCCGCCGGGTAGTCGTCGCTCAGCACGCCGAAGTCGGAGGCGATGCTCGCGTACTTGCCGCGGTCGGGCGTCACCTTGCGCGCCTTGACGAGGACCTGCTCGTTGCCGGCGGCCTGCGCGCGTAGACCCTTGTTGAGCAGGTCGTACGCGGTGTCCGCGTACAGCCGCGCCGTACGGTCGTTCGTCGCGGCGCCGTACTCGGCGGCGACCGGGTACCACTCGGCGAGCGAGTCGCGGTCGGTGGCGTCCAGACCCTGCTCGTCGGCGACGGCGCGCAGGACGGCGGCGGCGCCGCGGATGTTGACCGCGGTGTCCTTCTTGAGGTCGGCCACGGACTCGCCGGTGAGCTTCGCGGCCCGCTCCAGCGTCTGGTGCTTCGGCTGGCTGACCAGGTGCATCACACCGTAGCCGTTCGCCTGACTCGGTCTGCCGCCGTGACCGTCGAGGTGCGTCTCGCCGTATCCGACGGCGACGAGCAGATCACGGGGTACGTCGAACTCGGCGGCGGCGGCCGAGAACGCCGTGTTCATGACGCCGGATCCGGCGTCCGGGGCGGCACCGCCGCCGGGGTACGGCGCGGCGGTCGCCGGCTGGCCGGTGAGGGCCAGCGTCGCGGCGACCACGGTGCCGAGGAGCGCGGCCTGGCCGCGCTTCCAGCCTGTCGTCAAGGTCATCGATCTTCTCTCCGCTCTGTGGTGCGCGGGTCCGGGACCGACGCGCACAAGTGGGGGCAAGGCGGGGTGAGGAGCTGTCAACCACTCCTCGACAGAGGTGACTTGTGGAGTTGTACGGGTGTGGCGGGTGGGGGGTGGGGCAAGGCACGACGCACTCTGCCGCACCGGCGGCGTCCGACGCCATGGTGGTGTGCCGACTTGTCAGGAGCAAGACATTTCATCTCCGACGAAAGGCGCTGCCCGGTCGTTGTGAGGAGGAGCGCCCGTCGTTACTTTTGCCGGGTCTCGCAGCGGTCGACGGCTCGTCGCCCGATCGGCCGCATTCCCCCACACCCGGGAGCATTCGTGACCCGTCTCAGACGCCTATCGACCACATTCGCCGGTGCGCTCCTCGTGCTCGTCGGGATTCTGACGGTACCCGCCGGAGCAGCCGAAACGGCCGAAGCGGGCGCCTCCGACACGGCCGCCGCGGCCGCGGGGCCCAACTTCAAGGCCCCCTACCCGTGCGGCCAGCGGTGGACCTACAGCCACCACTCCGCCGAGGTCCGCCGCGCGCTCGACTTCGTCCGCGCGGACGGCGGCACCACCAACGGCACCCCGGCCCTCGCGTCGGCCGCCGGCACCGCGACCCGGCACAGCCAGCCGAGCGGCGCCGGAAACTACATCTCCATCGACCATGGCGGCGGCTGGCAGACGTACTACTTCCACCTCGGCTCCTACTCGGTGGCCAGCGGACAGTTCGTCAACCAGGGCCAGCAGATCGGCACCACCGGCTCCAGCGGCAACTCCTCCGGCCCCCATCTGCACTACGAGCAGCTGCTCAACGGTGTCGGGCAGAACATCGTCATCAACGGCGGCGGCCTCCCCTACCCGGGCAGCTACAACCAGCAGTACCTCACCAGTGACAACGGCTGTGGCGGCGGAGGCGGCGGCACCCCCTTCTCCACCTGGGGCACCGGCGTCAGCGTCCGCGCGGACGCCCGGCTGAACGCCGCCGTCGTGACCCGGCTGGCCGGTCCCACCAACGTCCACGTCATCTGCCAGAAGCAGGGCGACACCGTGAACGCCGAGGGATACAGCAACAACTGGTGGAGCAAGCTGCGCGACCAGGGCGGCTTCATCTCCAACATCTACATCGACCATCCCGCGGCGCAACTCCCCGGCGTGCCGATCTGCTGACCGGCACAGCCGTACACCCGTAACAAAGACCCTCAGGTGGGCAGACCCCACCGGGCCGCCGGAGCGTTCGGCCGGACCGGCCGGACACGGAGGTCCGGCCGGTCACCGGCCGCGGTGATCAGCGCCGCGTCGCCCTTGTCCAGGGGGATCCGCACGGACCCCTCGGCCGTCTCCTCGTACGGGAGCGGCCGTCCCCGCCGGTCGCGTACGTCGACCGGGCCCTCGATGCCGTGCCGTACGACGCACGGCGCGCCCGCCTCGCTGGTGATCCTGACCCAGCGGGTACGGCCCTCCTCGCGGACCGCGCTGAGCAGGAACGCGCCCTGCGTACGGAAGTCGTGCACCACCAGCTCACGCCATTCGGCGGGCACCGCCGGGAAGACCCGCACGACCCCGCCCCACGACTGGCAGACCATGTCGTGCACCGACTGGGCGGCCGACAGCGGGGTCTCGATGACGGGGCCCGACTCCTGGTACATCGTGTTGGGCTGGATGAAACGGGTCATCAGCTCGCCGAGATGCCCGAGCGCGTCGTCGCCCTTCCCCAGCAGCGCCGACATCGAGGCGGCCCCGGTGAAGGTGTAGCCCTGAAGGGCGCCCTCGAAGCTGATCCAGTGGGCGAGCGACGTCTCGATCAGCGCGCGCTCCTCGGCGGTGCGGCCGGTGATCTCGTACAGCGGATAGACCGCGAGCAGATGCGAGTAGTGCCGGTGCGACTTGGCGAACGGCACCTCCGCGCCGATCATGAAGCCGTTCGCGTCCGTCGGATACGGCACGAGCCTGGCCGCGACCTCCTGCCAGCGCGGCACCAACGGGTCCCGCACGCCCAGCAGTTCGGCCGATTCGAGCAGCGTCCGGCAGCCCCAGCGCAGCAGCATCAGGTCGTAGTTGCAGTCCGCGGAGTTGACCCCGTACTCGGGCGACGATGTCGCGGGCAGATGCAGCTTGCCGTCCGGACCGGTGTCGAGGAAGTGCAGGTAGTAGTTGACGGCCTTGCGCAGCAGCGGGAACAGGACGTCGCGCAGGATCGACTCGTCCATCGTGTGGCGGTAGCTGAGCCACACGTTGTGCAGGGCCCAGACGAGATTGCCGACCTCGGGAGTCGGCGGGTCCTGGCCGGGGATGCCGACACCGAATCCCTGGTCGGGCGGTGTGGCGCCGCCGTTGACCAGACGGGCGTCGGTGGTGCGGGGGACGGCGGCCGAATCGGTACGGTACGGCGTCGGGACCTCCGCCGTGAGCTGGTCCCGGAACTCGCCCAACGCGCGTGTGACGGCGTCGAGTTCGACATGGTTGGAGCCGTGGATCAGCCAGTACTCCAACTGCACGTTGAGATTCCACCAGGTGGCCGGCCAGGGCGTGCTCTCCAGCCACGGTCCGCAGGTCGCCATCACCGGCGCGTCCTTGCGGGCGGCGGAGGCGATCTTGTAGAGCTGGATCCAGTAGAAGCTCTGCAGCCGCGCGTCGGGCAGCGAGAGGAAGCTCTTGCGGTAGAAGCGCTGCCATCGCACGCGGTGCGGCAGGACGAGCAGATCGTACGGCGCGAGCGCGGCGGCCCGTACCGTACGCAGCGCCTGGTCGCGGGCCGTGGTGCGGGGGTGGGAGTGGGCCACCGACACGTACAGCGTGCGGATCCCGTGCCGTTCGCGGTCGCGCCAGGCCGTGACATGCTGGCCGCCCGCGAGCAACGGCTGCACGGCGGCGGTCAGTTGGCCGAGCGCGTCGTCGTGCTTCTCGACCAGGGCGGGCGGATTGGCCTCGTACCCCTGGGGGATGGGCTTGTGCGCGGCCCGCGGGCTGATCGACTCGGCCGGGTGGAAGACCCAGCGGAAGCCGCGCTCGCCCTCGCTCGGGATGATCTCGACCGCGAGGACGGACGTCGAGGTGTGGACGAACGCGCGCAGCCGCAGCGTGCCCTTGTCGGTGGTGAGCGTGCCGGTCAACTCGGCGTCGCGCAGCCGCAGTCGCCAGTCGACACCGGTGATCGTGCCGACGGGCTCCAGGGTGAAGTGCCCCACGGGCAGCCGGGCGAGACCGAAGAGGGACCCGAACTCCGGCCGGTGGTCCTGCACTTCGGAGTGCTGCACGGTGAAACGGACCGCGTTCGCGCCGGGCTCGGCGTAGATCCCGGAGCCGAGGAAGCCGTTGCCGAGGAACGGTCCCTCGAACCAGGTCGTGGGCATGGCGCGCCAGACCGGATCGGCGTCGTCGAGCACGGCACGCCAGCTGTCCTCGGCGGCCAGCGGCTCGACGGCGGGCGCCGCCGCCTGCGCGGGTACGGCGGCGATGCCCCCGGCGACGAGCGCGCCACCGAGCGCGGTGCTGCCGATCGCGGCGCCGCCGGCGAGAACGTCTCGTCGGGACGGAGTCGTTGCCATTGGCGCCTCCCGGGCAGGTGATTCATCCGAGCTATCCCTGGACGGAAGGTAGGGGTGAGGCTGAGGCGCGTCAATACAGAGGGAGAGATCCGATGTGTAGGTAGGGGCAGGGGCCGCTCCGCGATGGCGCCCCGGCCCGCCGGACAGACCGTCGGGGCGGCGTCATGGACCTCGCCAGACGTTGTCGAAGGCCGCCTGCTCGATGGAACGCTTCTGCCGTTCCGCTTCCAGGTCCCTCAGCGCGTCATGAACGGCGTCCAGCACCGTCGCCACCGCCTCGTCGGCCACCTCGGGGGCACCTTCGGGCCGCTCGTCACGGATCCCGACAGCCTCGCCGAGTGTGGCGAGGACCGGTTCGTCCGATGTCCAGCGTTCGAGCGCCGAGCGGCGGGCAGGGGTATCGGCGGGCACGGTCCGGCCGGTCACGAAGGGCAGCCGGCGGAAACGGCGTTGCTGGGTGATCAGCCCCTCCGACCCGAGGGCCGTGACGTAGCTGTCCGCCAAGCCGCGGCCTCTGCGCCACAGCCAGTCCTCGATCGTCTCGAACGGCTCCTGCCGGGCGAGCGACGCCGACGCCTCGTCCAGCAGACGCTCACCGACCGCCCGGTTGTCGCCCGGCACGATGTACTCGTCCCGCAGTCTCGCGGCCCGCGCGTCCAGGAGATCGACCAGCTCGGCTCCGGCGAGCGCGAGCGACAGATCGCCTTTGCCCGGAGGGCGATCGGACGCCACCTCCAGGGTGATGATCAACAAGTCCCGCGGTGTGTTCATCAACGGCTCCCCAGGGGATGCGCGGTGGCACTACCGCCTTCCACCGTACGGATCGCGGGCCACGGCGGCATCCCGCGCCGCCTTCCGGGCACGGTCGTGCGCGACCGGCCGCCGGGTTCAGCCCCAGACCGTCGCGCCCAGCCACGCACCCGCCACCAGGAGGCAGCAGAACAGCTCGACCAGCACCGGATAGCCCGCCGACCGCATCACCGCGCGCATCGACGCCCAGCCGTCCCGGTGGCTGCCCAGCCGTACGCGCTCCACCGCGTAGACGCCGCCGACGAAACCCACGACCGCGCCCACCACCGGCACCACGAAGAACCCCACGATCCCCGCCAGCCCGCCGGCCAGCAGCGTGCGCCGCCGCGTCCCCGTCTCGCGCGTCCGCCGGGACGGCAGCAGCGGTCTGAGCGCCTGGCTGAGCAGCAGTACGGCCGTGGAGCCGATCAGTACCGCCCAGGCCGTGCCCGAGGTGTCGCTCAGCGCCCACCAGACCACGGCGGCCCAGACGATGGCGGGGCCGGGCACCCCGGGAATCAGCACACCGATGAGGCCCAGCAGCATGACCAGACCCACCAGCACGAGCTGCCACACGTCCATCTGCCAAGAGTGCAGGATCCCCGTCGAAGCGGCACGCGGGGCGGCGAGTGAGGCGGGGAGCGGGACGGCGAGCGGGCCGGGGCGGGGATCCGGCCCCTCAATCCCGCAGGTCGCGGGCCACCCAACCCTTCTCGTACGCGTGCCAGCCCAGTTGGAGCCGTGTCGTCACGCCCGCCAGTTCCATCAGGCCCTTCACCCGGCGCTGCACCGTCCGCAGCCCCAGATCCAGCTGTTTGGCGACGCTCGCGTCCGTCATCCCCGCGAGCAGCAGCGAGAGCACCTCCAGATCGGTCTCGCCGGGCCCGTCGACCGCCTCCTCGACCACCACCGTCGCCTCGTCGTCCCGGCCGTCCACGCCCGCGAACAGCCGCAGGGGCAGCGCGTCGCGCCAGACCGCCTCGAAGAGCCCCGACAGCGACTCCAGCAGCCCACTGGCGTGCACGACCAGGGCCGCGGGCTCCGCGTCGCCCGCCGTCAACGGCACCATCGCCAGCGAGCGGTCGGCGATCATCAGCTTCGTCGGCACCCGGTCGACGACCCGTACCTGCTCGTCACGGCCCAGGGCCGCCGACACCTCGTTGATCCCGTTGGGCAGCGACAGCACCTCGCGTTCGATCACCACGCGGTAGCGGACGCCCCGCGTCACCACCCGCTCCTCGGACTCGTTGTCCGTCCCCGTCACCACCACCGGCCTGCCGGTCACCAGCGCGCGGATCTCCTCCGTCGCCCCGAGCTGGAGCTGGTGGAAACGGTGCGCCACCGCGCTCGCCCCCGTCACCACCTCGACCAGATCGTGCACGGCGGGCCCCGCCGACTCGGCGCGATACTCCTCCGCCAGCAGTACGGCGGCCAGCTCCGCCCGCTCCAGCTCGTGGCGCTGCTGGGTGAGCAGCGCGCCCAGTGCCACCGCCGGCGGTGCGGCCACCCAGCGCCCTGTCCTGGCCGACGACTGCGCGGCCAGCCCCTGCTGCTCCAGTCTGCGCAGCGCGCGTTCGGTGTCCTGCTCGGGTATCGCGAGCCGATGCGCGAGATCGGCCGCCTCGGCGGCGCCGAGCGCCACCAGCGCGCGATACGCCGACTCCTGTCTCTCGTCGAGACCTATTGCTCCCAGCACCCCTGCACCCCTCCCCGGACACACGTATCAAAACCGGCAGGCCGTGGCGGATACCGGCCACGGCGTAAACCCGCCGCCCACATCATCCCCGTACCACGCGTCACTCTGCCAATGTGGCGACATTGCCGGATCAACAGGCCGCAGGGATATGCCTCGGTGTCATTGGTGTGAGCCCGGCTCCTTATGCCGGATAAGCTGACTACCCGGACGTTCCCGTCGAACCCCGACGAGTCGCTACGATTCGAATCGGCGTACGGTCGGCGTACGGCCGGTCTCCGGCCCCGAATCTTGGTCGGCGCACCTGGTGCGCTCCGACCAGCCGAACGTCCGCCGGGCGTCCTTCCCGTGGGGGGTGGGGCCGCCCGGCGGACTCGGGCCGCGTGGCGGTGACGTCATCCCGCCATGCCTCTTATTTTTCGGGCTGTCCCGTTTTCTGACGCCCCGTGCGGTCGACAATAGGAGCATGAGCCAGCAGGGGGACCGGCCCGCCACCACCGACGACTGGTGGGGCCGGCTGTACGACGAGTCCGCACCCGACACCGGTCCGGCCGAAACGCCGGACGACACGATCGACGACCGTTTCGACTCGGCGGCGGACACTCTCGGCGGGGACGACGTGCCGTCGCCGAGGCAGTACGGGCACGTGATCGACGTGGACGACGAAGACGACGCGGGTGAGGACGACGAGGACGTGGGGGCCGCCGACGGCGGGCCCGTCTCGCGACCGCTGGCCTGGTGGGAGGCGCGCGGCGCCCACCCGGTGATCCAGACGCCGGACCCGACGCCGGAGCCCGCACCCGAGCCCGTATCGCCGCCCCCGCCGCCACCTCCGCCCACGATGGCCGACACCCCCCTCACACCCCGGCCACGGGCGCCGTGGGAGCCGCCGCCCGCCGCGTTCGACCCCACCGACGCCGCAGCGCTGCCGGGCGCCGTCGCCGATCCGGCGCCGCGGGACCCGCGCGCCACCGACCACAAGCCGACGCCCCCGCCCCTGCCTCCGCCTCCGATCAGCCCCGCACCCGCAGCCGCACCCACGCCCCCGCCCGCTCCCGCCGTCCGTCTCGGCCATGTCGGTGACAGCCCGCCCACGTACGACGCCGAGCCCACCGCCCTGCCCACCGCCGACGCCGAAGGCCTCGACCGGCTCGTCGCCGACACCGCCCTCGACGGCGCCCAGTACGGCACGTACACGCTCCGCGCCGCCTCCATGCGCGGCGACTCGGCGCGCTACCGGGGCGAGCCCCGCAGGGACGCCCTGCTCACCGCCCGCTTCGGCGCGGGACCCAGCGCCCTCGTCCTGGTCGCCGTGGCCACCGGCGCCCGCGCCACCGAGGGCGCGCACCTGTCCGCCGCCGACGCCTGCCGCTGGATCGGCGGCGCCGTCGGCCGCAGCCACAGCAGGCTCGCCGAGGACATAAGAGCCGGCCGCCGGGGCGACCTGAAGTCCGGCCTGCACCGGCTCACCGACCGGACGTACGGCAAGCTGCGCGCCCGCGCGGCCGAGTTGGGCCGTGAACCGGAGGACTACACCGCGAGCCTGCGCTGCCTGCTGCTCTCCGCCGACCCCGACTGCCGGACCCGCGTCTTCTTCGGCGTCGGTGGCGGCGGGCTGTTCCGGCTCAGGGACGGCGCCTGGCAGGACCTGGAGCCGCTGGTCCCCGAGCCCTCCGACATCCGGGGCGAACCGGTCCTCGGCTTCGGCTCCGCGCCCGCCGGGGCTCTCGCCGAGGCCGCCGCCGAACAGACCTCCGAGGGCGACCGCCTCACGATGGACCTGGAGATCACCAAACCGCCGGGGCCGATCGTGGAGGATCCCGTACCGCCGCCGCCCGAGCCGTTCCGCTTCCGCGCCTCGGTCGCCCGGCCGGGCGACACGCTCCTGCTGACCAGCGTCGGGCTCGCCGAGCCGCTGCGCGGCGTACCTGCCCTGGGCGACGAACTGGCCGCGCGCTGGGCCTCCGGCGAGCCGCCGGGGCTCGCCGCGTATCTGGCGGACGTCGGGCTGCGGGCGAAGGGGTACGCCGACGACCGGACGGCCGTGGGGGTCTGGGAGGCGTAACCGCGCGGGGCATGGGTTGATGGACAGCGGGTACCGGACGGGACCCCGGGCCGAGGACGGCCCGCCGGGCTCCCCGGACAGCAGAAGGGCGCGCTTCCATGGCCAAGCAGAACGTGGCGGAGCAGTTCGTCGACATCCTCGCCCGCGCGGGTGTCCAGCGGCTGTACGGGGTCGTCGGCGACAGCCTCAACCCCGTCGTGGACGCCATCCGGCGCAACGCGGCCATCGACTGGGTCCAGGTCAGGCACGAGGAGGCGGCGGCCTTCGCGGCGGGCGCCGAGGCGCAGATCACCGGCAAGCTCGCCGCCTGCGCCGGCTCCTGCGGCCCCGGCAATCTGCATCTGATCAACGGCCTGTACGACGCGCACCGCTCCATGGCCCCGGTCCTCGCGCTCGCCTCGCACATCCCGACGGCCGAGATCGGCCTCGGCTACTTCCAGGAGACGCACCCGGAGCGGCTGTTCGAGGAGTGCAGCCACTACAACGAGATGATCTCCAGCCCGCAGCAGATGCCCCGGCTCGTCCAGACGGCCATCCAGCACGCGGTCGGCCGGGGCGGCGTCAGCGTCGTGACCCTCCCCGGCGACATCGCCTCCCAGCCGGCCCCCACGAGGGCGATCGAGCACGCCCTGGTCACCTCCCGGCCGACGGTGCGGCCCGGCGACCTGGAGATCGACAAGCTGGTCTCCATGATCGACGAGGCGGACCGGGTCACGCTCTTCTGCGGCAGCGGCACGGCCGGGGCGCACGCCGAGGTCATGGAGTTCGCCGAGCGGATCAAGTCCCCGATCGGCCACGCCCTGCGCGGCAAGGAGTGGATCCAGTACGACAACAAGTTCGACGTCGGCATGAGCGGACTGCTCGGTTACGGCGCCGCGTACGAGGCCACCCACGAGTGCGATCTGCTGATCCTGCTCGGCACCGACTTCCCGTACAACGCCTTCCTCCCCGACGGCACCGACGTCAAGATCGTCCAGGTCGACGTCCGGCCCGAACGGCTCGGCCGCCGCTCGCAGTTGGACCTCGCGGTCTGGGGCGACGTACGCGAGACGCTGCGCTGTCTGACGCCGCGCGTACGGATGAAGAACGACCGCCGCTTCCTGGACAAGATGCTCAAGAAGCACGCCGACGCGCTCGAAGGCGTCGTCAAGGCGTACACCCGCAAGGTCGACAAGCACGTCCCGATCCACCCCGAGTACGTCGCGTCCGTGCTGGACGAAGTGGCCGACGACGACGCGGTCTTCACTGTCGACACGGGCATGTGCAACGTCTGGGCCGCCCGCTATCTGTCACCCAACGGCCGCCGCCGCGTGATCGGTTCGTTCAGCCACGGCTCGATGGCCAACGCCATGCCGCAGGCCATCGGCGCGCAGTTCGTCGACCATGAGCGCCAGGTCGTCTCGATGTCGGGCGACGGCGGATTCAGCATGCTGATGGGCGACTTCCTCACCCTCGTCCAGTACGAACTGCCGGTGAAGATCGTGCTGTTCAACAACTCCTCCCTCGGCATGGTCGAGTTGGAGATGATGGTGGCCGGTCTGCCGGCGTACGGCACCACGAACCACAACCCCGACTTCGCCGCCATCGCCCGCGCCGCCGGGGCGTTCGGCGTCCGGGTCGAGAAGCCCAAGCAGCTCGCGGGCGCGCTCAAGGACGCCTTCAAGCACAAGGGCCCCGCGCTGGTCGACGTGGTCACCGACCCCAACGCACTGTCCATGCCGCCGAAGATCAGCGCCGACATGGTCCAGGGCTTCGCGCTCTCCGCCGGGAAGATCGTGCTGGACGGAGGGGTGGGCCGCATGGTCCAGATGGCACGCTCCAACCTCCGCAACGTGCCGCGCCCCTGACCCCTCCTTCCAGACCTCACTACGCCGGCGTGAACCGCAGCGTCAGGATCTGGAACGGCCGCAGCGCCACCCGCAGACCGTCCGCCCCCGTCCCCGCCTCGTGCAGCGGACGCTCCAACAGATCGGTGACCTGGGCCGATACGACCGGGAAGCCGGTCCGCAGCAGGCCCGACGCGCGGTTGCCGGCCGACTCGTAGAGCCGTACCACCACATCGCCGCTGCGGTCCTCGGCCAGCTTCACCGACTCCACCGTGATCGCCGGATGGTCGACGGCGACCAGCGGCGCCGACGGGGGAGCGGCGGCGACCCGCAGCGGCAGATTGAGCGCCAGGCCCTCACGGACCGCGTCGGTCACCTCGGCGCCGGGTACCAGCGCGTAGCTGAACCTGTGGGTGCCCAGGTCCGTCTCCGGGTCCGGGCTGTGCGGGGCCCGGAGCAGCGTCAGCCGTACCGTCGTCCCCAGCCCCTCGTCGTGCGCGCTGCGCGTCACATCGTGGCCGTACGTCGAGTCGTTGACCACCGCCACGCCGTACCCGGGCTCGGCGACCCGCAGCCAGCGGTGCGCGCAGATCTCGAACCGGGCCGCGTCCCAACTGGTGTTGGTGTGAGTGGCGCGGTGCACATGCCCGAACTGGATCTCGGCGGTGGACCGTTCGGCGTGCACGTCCAGCGGGAACGCCGCCTTCAGGACCTTCTCCGACTCCTGCCAGTCGACCTCCGTGACGACGTCCAGGCGCCGGCTGCCGGCCGCGAGCCGGATCTCCTGCACGATCCACGACGAGCCGAACGTACGGACCACCCGGACCGTCGCCCGCAGCGGCCCCTGCTCGACCAGCTGAACGGACTCCGCCTTCGTGAGGTCGGTGTGCCGGTTCCGGTAGTGCCGGTCGATGTCCCACGCGTCCCAGTGGTTCGGGTGGTCCGGGTGCAGCTGGAGCAGATTGCCCCGGCTGCCCGGCGCCAGGACCTCACGGTCCGCCGTCAGATCGCGGACGGAGCTGAGCAGGCCGTCGCGGTCGACGGTGACCCGCAGCAGCCCGTTGTCGAGGGTGATGACGTCCGAGCCCTCGGCGCGTGTCGTGACGTCCGGGGTCCCGCCCACCGGTTCGGCTGCGGCCAGCCCCGTCGCGCCCAGCGCGGGCACCCGCACCAGCGCCGCCGACCGCCCGTGGCTGTTCAGCGCCTGCGTCGCCGCGCCCTCCGCGATGTCCGCCGTGTCGGTCTCGACGATCTCGGTCCGCTCGTACGGCGAGGAGTTGAGCACCGCCGCACCGCTGCCGCCGAGCGCCGCGACGGCCGCCGCGGTGATCTCCGTCAGCTCCTCCCGCACCGCCGCGTAGGTGTCCCGCGCCTCCCGGTGCACCCAGGCGATGGACGAGCCCGGCAGGATGTCGTGGAACTGGTGCAGCAGCACCGTCTTCCACAGCCGGTCCAGCTCCTCGTACGGATACGCGTACGACGGCGTCCGCAGCGCGGCGACCGTCGCCCACAACTCGGCCTCCCGCAGCAGGTGTTCACTGCGCCGGTTGCCCTGCTTGGTCTTCGCCTGCGTCGTGTACGTCGCCCGGTGCAGCTCCAGATACAGCTCGCCCGACCAGACCGGGGCCTTCTCCCCGTACTCCTCCTCGGCGGCCGCGAAGAACGCGGCGGGCTTCTCGATCTCCACGCGCGGCGAGCCCTCCAGGGACTTCAGCCGGCGCGCCTTCTCCAGCATCTCGCGGGTGGGACCGCCACCGCCGTCGCCCCAGCCGAACGGGACCAGCGAGCGCGACGCCCGGCCCTTGTCGGCGAAGTTCCGCTCGGCGTGGGCCAGTTCGGACGCGTGGAACTGCGCGTTGTAGGTGTCGACCGGCGGGAAGTGCGTGAAGACACGCGTGCCGTCGATGCCCTCCCACCAGAAGGTGTGGTGCGGCATCTTGTTGGACTGGTTCCACGACAGCTTCTGCGTCAGGAACCACTTCACGCCCGCCAGCTTGGCCAGTTGGGGGAACGCGGCCGTGTAGCCGAAGGAGTCCGGCAGCCAGATCTCCTCCGTCTCGACCCCCAACTCCTCCCGGAAGAAGCGCATCCCGTGCACCAGCTGCCGGGCCAGCGCCTCGCCGCCCGGCATGTTGGCGTCCGACTCCACCCACATCGAGCCCACCGGCGACCAATTGCCGTCCGCCACGGCCTTCTTGATCCGCTCCCAGATGTGCGGCTGGTGCTCCTTGACCCACGCGTACTGCTGGGCCTGCGAACAGGCGAAGACCAGCTCCGGATACTCCTCGGCGAGCGCGGTGACGTTGGCGAACGTCCGCGACGCCTTCCGCACGGTCTCGCGCAGCGGCCACAGCCACGCCGAGTCGATGTGCGCGTGCCCGGCGGCCGAGACGCGGTGGGCGCTGGGCGCGGCCGGACTCGCCAGGACCTCCGCCAGCTCGGCACGGGCCGCCACCGCCGTACCCGCCACGTCGTGCAGGTCCAGCGCGTCCAGCATGTTCTCCAGGGCGCGCAGGATCTCGTGCCGCCGCGACCGGTCGAGGGGCAGCTCCGCCATCAGTTCGGACAGCACCTCGATGTCGAGCACCAGATGCCACACGTTCTCGTCCAGCACGGCGATGTCGGCGGCGGCGAACGAGTACAGCGGGCTGTCACCGGCGGTCGTCACGTCTCCGAGAGCCGACGGCGTGAAGTCGCCAGGCATTGACGGGTTGGCCGCCGCTTCGAGGAGCAGATGGACCGCCTCGCCGCCGGCGGCGGGCGCCCCGACAGGGACGTGCCGGTTACGCGGGTGCACCCCCTTGATGGGCACACCGGCCGCGTCGTACACCATCCCCTCGGCCTGGAAGCCGGGTCCCTCGCCGGTGAAGCCCGGGTCGATCACGACCTCCACACGACGCCCGGCGTACTCGTCGGGGACGATGCCCTCCAGCCGGAACCAGCTCGTGGACCAGGGCGGACCCCAGGGCGTACCGGTCTCGAACGGCGCGTACGTGCCCTGCAGAGCCTGCCCCACGGGCACCGGCTCGCCCGGCACCTCCCAGACCGAGAGGGCGAGCGGCGTCCTCGCCGCGTACTGCGCGGGACGGATGAACTGGCGCAGGGCGCGCTCCAGTCGGCCCTCCACCAGGGTGCGATCGTCGTGCATCAAGGCTCCTCAGGTCTACGGCTCAGCCTTCCGGAACGGCAGACTCCAGGTGTCCGGCCGATCTCGCAACCCCTCACTTCCCATGACGCGCGTCGGGCACTCACTGTCACCATCCCGGATCGTCATGAGTGGCCGGTGGTGAGTGGGGAATGCATCTCGGGTAGAGCGTTCAAGAGAGGAAGCTCGTTCAAGCAGTAGCGGCATGGGGGGACAGGAGACATGAAAGGCACGGGGGAGCAGGCGCGACTGCTGCGCAAGCAGTTGCTCCGCAGAGTGGAGAGCGCCGATCTCACGGCGGTGCCGGAGGTGAGGCACGCGCTGCGTGAGCTGCTGAGCCACTGGCGAGCACGTGAATCGGCGGAGGTGGCGGAGCTTCTCACGAGCGAGCTGGTGACCAACGCGCTGGTGCACACCGAGCACGGAGCCGTGGTCAAGGCCACCGTCGCGGACTCCCAACTACGGGTGGAAGTGCGGGACTTCGTCGAAGCGCCGCCGACGCCGAACGAGCCGACCGAGGACGACGGGACGCACGGGCGAGGGCTGGTGCTGGTGCAGGGCCTGGCCGACGCGTGGGGAGTACGGGCACAGGGGCTGGGCAAGATGGTCTGGTTCGAGCTGAACGGCGAGACGGCCTGAGAGATTCTCACGCCGTTGACCTGCGCCGTTGACCTGCGCCGTTGACCTGCGCCCTTGACCTGCGCCGTTGACCTGCGCCTTTGACTGACGCCGTTGACGTACGTTCCTGGGACGACGAACCGGCGCGACGGTCTCCCGTCACGCCGGTCTCGTGTTCACCTTCACCTCGGCACTCAGCCGAACTGCTGCTCAAGGTCCTTGAGCTTGCGCTCCAGGGAGTCGAGCCGTGGCAGCGCCTGCGTGTCGTCCTCGGCGGTCAGGTCAACGGTGCGGCCCTCGGAACCCTTCACTGCCTGAAGGGAGGGCCGGGGTCGTACGGGCAACTCGTCCGGTTCTCGGAGTTCGGGTATGACAGGCTCCGGCGCCGCCGGGCCCACCGCCGGCGGTGAACCGCTCCCGCCGCCCACGGCCGGTACGGCCGCCGCCCCCGCCATTTCGATCTGGCGGCCACGGCCGCGCCCCCAGGCCCGGTGCTGCCGGTTGAGCGCCTTGATCCTCGCGCGGCCCAACTTCTCCTGCTCGCGCCGCTGGTGCTTGTTCTGCGCCTTCTGCCTGCGGTCGTCACGTACCTCGTCGACCGCCTCGTCCAGCGTACGTACGCCTTCGAGAAGCATCAGCGACCAGGCGCCGAACGTCTCACGGGGCGCGCGCAGCCAGCGGACGATCCGGATCTGCGGCAACGGACGTGGCACCAGGCCCTGTTCGCGCAGCGCGGCACGCCGGGTCTGCTTCAGTGCCCGGTCGAAGAGCACGGCGGCGGAGAGTGACATGCCGGCGAAGAACTGCGGTGCTCCCGCGTGTTCCAGTCCGCGCGGCGCGTGCACCCAGTTGAACCAGGCGGCGGCCCCGGCGAACGTCCACACCAGCAGCCGCGAGCCGAGAGCCGCGTCGCCGTGGCTGGCCTCGCGCACGGCCAGTACGGAGCAGAACATCGCCGCCCCGTCGAGGCCGAACGGGACGAGATACTCCCAGCCGCCCGTGAGGTTGAGGTTTTGCCGGCCGAAGCCGACGAGCCCGTGGAAGGAGAGCGCGGCGGCCACCGCGGCGCAGCAGAACAGCAGTACGTAGGAGGCGGTCCCGTAGACCGCTTCCTTCCGTCTGCGGCGTTCCTCGCTGCGTTCCCAGGAGTCCTCGGCCGCGGTCTTGACGCCGGCGCGCTTGCCGCGCGCGATCATTGCCACCGCCGCCAGGACCCCGACGAGCATCACGCCGCCCGGAAGCAGCCAGTTGAGCGTTATGTCGGTCAGTCGCATGCGGTGTCCCTTGCATCGCAGTGGGGCGTTTCGGGCGCCATATTGGCCGAACCGCGACCGTGCTCAGAGGGTTTCGGGACAAGAGAACGCCAACGAGGCGCAAGGACACGCGAATAGGTGCGATCTGCTCGAACGGGCGCATGGGGAGGGCGGGTTGCGTTCGATTTCTGACCACCCTCATGCCACCTGGACGGGTGGCATGGTTCGACGAACCCCGCAGGAGCGTCAGTTGCTGTTTGCGGTCAGCCGGCGGACCCGGTCGGAGTCGCATGTGCGCGGGCAGGTCACGCACGTGTCCTCGGGCCGCAGTGTGTAGAAGAGGCAGCAGCTCGCCCGGTCCCTGGTGGGCAGCGATTCGCCGCCGGGGCCGCGCAGTTCGCGGAAGCCCGCCGTACCGACGTACGGCTTCGTCGTGCCCGGCAGCAGCAGTTCGAGCTCGGCCATCGCGCGCCGCTCCTCACCGAGCAGATGCGCGACGTACCAGAGACCTTCGACGATCTCGTCCGTCGCCATGCCCCACAGGGCGTGGTTGCGGCGGCGCATGCGCGGACCGAAGCCGGCCAGCACCGGGCCGAGATGCTCGGCCACCGCCGACCGCACCTCCGCGCGCAGCGCCTCCTCGTCCGGGACGACCTTGGCGCCCGGCAGCGCGGCGGCCGGGTCGTCGGGCAGACAGGCGAACTCGTCGACGCGCACGGCCATCCGGCCTCGCGCCCGCTGGAAGGAGACGTGTTCGACGGGCACGCGCGGCACCCGGCGGCTCACGAACCACGGCACGGTGATCAGCAGGCAGGCGGGCCAGGCGTAGCGGTGCAGTCCGAAGGTCGCGACGACATCCGGGCGGGCCCGCTGTCCGTAGTCGCGGATCACCTGCGCCTCGTCCCAGGCGAGATAGGTGTCGACGGCGGGGCCGCCCGCCGCGAGGTCGGTGGCGCCGACCCAGCCGTCGTCCGTCGTCGGCCGTTCACTGTCCGTCAGCTCGTCGATGCCCAGCGAGGGGAACACCTCGGTCAGTCGCCGGTAGGCATCGGCGACCGGTGAGGTGAACCGGCCGGGCAGCAGAGCGTGCGCAGACATTCGTGGGGACCACCGAATCGCGATCGTTTGAAGGTGAGGCTTACCTTACCCGACACGACAGATGTTTGAACTGTCACCCTGTCCGCCTATGGTGCTCCGGAGGCTCGGCTCGCGCGAGCCGAGGTGGAATGAGCTGGCCGAACACGGCAATCGGAGGAAGGAGGCGCGGTGGAGCACGGCAGTGCACACGACGACGCTTCCGCGCCCTCCGGCATCCCGGATCCGGCGCCCTCACCCGTTCGGACGCAGGTCGGCGGCACCCCACGGGTCCCCGAGCAGGCACGCGGGGAGCACACCCACGACGCGCCCCGCCCCGCGCCCGCCGGCTCCGCCACCCCCTCCGAGCCGGGCGTACGCCGTACGGTGCGTCGTCACTCTGTGCGCCGCCAGATCCTCGACGCGCTCCGTACCGCCCTCGTCAGCGGCGAGCTGGTGCCCGGCGAGGTCTACTCCGGCCCCGTACTCGGCGAGCGCTTCGGGGTGTCCGCCACGCCCGTGCGCGAGGCCATGCAGCAGCTCGTACTCGAAGGCGCCGTCGAGGTCGTGCCCAACCGCGGCTTCCGGGTCACCGAGCGCACCGCCCGCGACCTTGCCGAGCTGGCCGAGGTACGCGCGCTGATCGAGGTCCCGGTGATGCTCGGGCTGGCCCGTACCGTCGCCGCCGAGCGCTGGGCGGAACTGCGCCCGCTGGCCGAGGCGACCGTCACGGCGGCGGCGGGCGGCGATCTCGCCGCCTACGCCGACCACGACCGCGCCTTCCACGGCGCCCTCCTCGGCCTCTCCGGCAACCGGCAGCTGGTCATGGTCGCCGCCGACCTGCACCGCCGCGCGCAGTGGCCCCTCACCGGCGCCCCGAGGACGATCAGGGCCGCGCTCGTGGCGGACGCCGCCGAGCACTCCGCCCTGCTGGACGCGCTGATCGCGGGGGATCTGCCGGTCGTGCGCACGCTCGCACGGGAGCACTTCACGGGCGGCGCGGGCTGACCGCTCAGCCCTGGCGCGCGGCACGTGTCCCCGGCTTTGGTATCGCGCGCGTGTACGGGTAGCGTCACTCACTCTTCATCTTCCGGTCACCCACACCACGGGACGTCATGCGCGCCAGCAGTGCTCCGCAGCCAACCGCCACTGCCGATCGGTCAGGTCTCGCCGGCCGGGACAGGCTGCCGTCCCTGACGGGTCTGCGGTTCTGGGCAGCGCTGATCGTGGTCCTCTACCACCTGTCACGGCAGGTCGGTGAGATCCCGGGCCTCAGCGAGGCGACCTGGTACGGGCGCAGCGGCGTCACCTTCTTCTTCGTCCTGTCCGGCTTCGTACTCGCCTGGACCTACGACGGGCAGCGGGTGCCCGCCAAGGTCTTCCTGTGGCGGCGCTTCGCCCGTATCTGGCCCCTGCTCGTCGTCACGTCGGCGGCCTCCGTCGCCGTCTGGATCGCCATGGGCAAGGCGGTGTCGACGAAGGCCGTACTCGCGACGCTGCTGATGGTGCACGCCTGGGTGCCCGACCCGCTCATCCAGAGGGGCGCGAACCCGGCGGCCTGGTCGCTCAGCGACGAGGCCTGGTTCTATCTGATCTTCCCGCTCCTGATGCTGCTGCCGCTGTTGAAGTCCGGCCGGGGCCGCTTCTGGGTCGCGGCGGTGATGACCGTCGCGCTCGTCGGTGTGTGGTTCGCCAGTGCGCTGATCGAGACCGGTTCCACCCGCGTATGGCTGCTCGACTACTTCCCGCCGACGCGCATGCTCCAGTTCGTGATCGGGGTGGCCGCCGGCCTCGCCATCAAGCGCGGCTGGCGCTCACCCGTCGGGCTGCCGACCGCGATCGGCCTGGTCGTGCTCTGGCATCTGGCGCTCGTCCCGTGGCGCGACGCCGTCCCCGACAGCCTCTGGTACAGCCCGTACAGCGCCTCCCAACTGCTCTCCGCGCCGATCTTCGCCCTGCTGGTGTGCGCGGCGGCGCAGGCGGACCTGCGAGGGAGCCGTACGGGGCTCGGCGGGGCGTGGGCGGTACGGCTGGGGCACTGGTCGTTCGCCTGGTACCTGGTGCACGAGATCGTCATCCGCGCGCTGCTGGCCCGCTTCGACCGCCCGGAGTCCCTGGCCGGCACCGCCGGGTTCTGGCTGGTGGCGATCGTGATCAGCCTGGCCCTCGCGGGGATGGCGTACCAGTGGGTCGAGCATCCGCTGGAGCGACTGCTGCGCAAGGCGGGCCCGCAGGCGAGCCGACCGGCGGCGCCGGGGGTGGGTGACCCCAACCCGGCGACGTCCGGTTCGATCAGCGGGCCCTGAGCCGTCGTGGCTCAGGCCGCCGTGCTCGGTGCGAGTTGCGCGGCCAGCCAGGTCGGGACGCCGTCCAGCAGGCGGAACAGCCGTCCCGCCTCCGCACGCAGCCGGGTCGCCTCCGGCTCCGGTTCCGCGTCGGCCAGTGCCGCGAGTGCCGGAGCCGTACCGACCAGATAGCCCAGCTCCTCGCGGATCCGCAGCGACTCGCCGAAGCCGTGCCGGGCCTCCGCCAACTCGCCCTCGCGCAGGGCGAGTCCGGCCAGATGGCGCCAGGTGAAGGAGAGCAGCAGGGTCTGGCCGTGCGCGGTGGCGCCCGCGTGGGCGCGGCGGTAGGCGGCGAGGGCCGACTGCGGGGAGTCCGAGAGGTGTTCGGCGATCAGGCCGCGGCGGAAGTCGAGCAGCGGCCGGCCGAGCGCCGTCGGCGTGAGCAGCGCGGCGGCCCTGCCGAGTGCGGCACGCGCCTCGTCGGCGCGGTCACGCACGCCGAGGATCGTGGCCGCGTACGCGAGATGACCGCGCTCGCTGGCGGCGCCGCCGCGTTCGTCGTCCTCCCGCGCGGTGGCCTCCGCGACCCGGAGCGCGTCCTCGGCCTCGGGCCAGCCGTCCCCGGTGAACAGGCAGCGCTCCACCAGCAGTGACGCTCGCTGGAGGGAGGGCGCGGCTCCCGGATGGGGTGCGAGCAGGGCGGCAGCGTCGGTCCAACAGCCGCGCGAGCGCAACCGCCATACCGCGGTCTGGAGTGGGTCGTCCCCGGCAGTGGATCCGGAACCAGACATGGCGGTATCCGCCACATTGCCCTCCCCGAGCGCGCCATTGTGCTGTTGAGTTCTCCCGCATCTCAGCACGGATCGGCACGCCGGGCCAATAGCTCAGGTGAAAAAATTCACAATGCCTTGGTCAACAAGGGGTCGACAACGGGCCGTTCGATGCTCCGTCAGGGCCTCCGGAAGCCCCCTCCGAGCGGCCGGTCGGGACCGCCCGCACCCGGGCTGACCAGCGAGATCCATCCGTCGCCGGGCGGTGGGGAGTTCACGGCGAGGACGGCCACGGGCCGGTCCACGTCGAACAGTTGGATCTCGTCGTGACCGCCACGAGTGACGGCGGTCAACCTGGCACCGGGTGACGGGACCCGCGCCGCCCGCGCCGTCAGCTCATCCTGAGCGCCAGGAAGAAGTCCAGCTTGTCCTCCAGGCGGGACAGATCGCGGCCCGTCAGCTGCTCGATACGGCCCACCCGGTACCGCAGCGTGTTCACGTGCAGATGCAGACGGCCCGCGCAGCGGGTCCAGGAGCCGTCGCAGTCGAGGAAGGCCTCCAGTGTCGGGACCAACTCGGCGCGGTGGCGGCGGTCGTAGTCCCGCAGCGGGTCGAGCAGCCGCGCGGTGAACGCGCGTCGTACGTCGTCCGGGACGAACGGCAGCAGCAGTACGTGGGAGGCCAGCTCGTGGTGCCCGGCCGCGCACACCCGGCCGGGGCGGGCCGCGGCCACCCGGCGGGCGTGGCGCGCCTCCTCCAGCGCGCCCCGCAGACCCTCCGCCGACTGCACCGCCGCGCTGACGCCCAGGGTCAGCCGGCCGTCGTCGGCGAGTCCGGCGGCCAGCGGTTCGCGTACGGCCGCCAGCAGCACGTCCGCCTGGAGGCCCGTGTCCGCCGCCTTCGGATCCGTACCGTCCTCGTCCTCGCCCTCGGCGTCCGAAGGCGTCGGCGCCGGCATCGGTACCAGCGCGATCGCCTCGCCGCCCGTGTGCGCCACCGCGATCCGGTCGCCCGACTCCATGCCCGCCGCCGCCGGATCGACCAGGATCTCCTCCAGCAGCGACTGGGCGACCGCCCCCGCCTCGACCGCGCCGCCCTCGCCCTCCCAGTCGACCCGCGCCACCACGATCTGCCAGTGCGGGGCCGCCCCCTGGCCGGGCAGCAGCACCGGTGCCGCGACCCGCAGCCGCGCCGCGATCTCGGCGGGCGGGGCGCCCGTCTGGACGAGTTCCAGGATCTCCTGGGCGAGCCGGCGCCGTACCGTACGCGCCGCGTCCCGCCGGTCCCGCTCGACCGCGATCAGCTGGGTGACGCCCTGGAGCAGATCCAGCCGGGGCGCGCCCCACTCACCGGCGTCCGCCTCCACGGCCAGCAGCCAGTCGGACAGGACGCTCTCCCGTACGTCCCCGGCCAGGCCGCCGGGCGCCGCGGCACGGCCCGGACCGCGTACCGGAAACAGCGAGTACGTCGTACCGCCCAAAGCCACCCGGTGCGGCGCCCGCCGCCCGCCGCGCGTCGCCGTCAGATGCTCCGCCGCCAGCGCCGCGCCCGCCGCGGCGGACATGGGCTCACCCGCGCCGGCGATCCGCCGCCCGGTGGGCGAGAGCACCCAGGCCCGCATGTCGAGGTCCGTACCGAGCAGGTCCAGGACGACCTCAGGACCGCCGCCGGTCGGACCCGACGTCATCAGCCTGCGGTGCCGGTCGACGACGGCGGCCAGATCCCCGGCCCGCTCGCCGGACACCTGCCGCACCACGTACTCGGTGATCGAGGCGAACGCGACGGTCTCGTTCACCGCGAAGAGCGGCAGCCGGTGCCGTGCGCACGCCCGGACCAGGTCGTCCGGGATCGCGCCCAGCTCCGCCTCACCGGCCGCGAGCCCCGCGACCCCGGCGCCCGCGAGGAGCCGTACGAAGGGCTCGGAGTCCTCGGGCGTACGCCGCCAGGCCAGACCGGTCAGGACCAGCTCACCGCCCGACAGATAGCGGCTCGGGTCCCGCAGGTCGGTGGTCATCACGCCGCGTACGGTCCGGTCCAGCTCGTCCTGGCCGCCGAGCAGCCGCAGGCCCAGCGCGTCGGTCTCCAGCAGTGCGCGCAGCCGCATCTCGTCGCCGCCGATCTGTCTCGTCGTCCCCGGCCCGTGTCCCGATCGTCGTCCGGGTGAGCAAGGTGGGTGTGCGGCGTTCCGCGAGCGTTCGCCGCGGCGCCATTTGTTCGAATCTACAAGACCCGGAAGCCGCCCAGCCAACTCCTTCATGGTTTCGGTGACTGCACCGGACGGAGCACGGCCCGGTGTACTTGGGCCACGCAGCGTTAACAGCTAGTGAACATGCGCGTGAGAAAAAGACCAGAAGCCGAGACTCCGGCCGTCCCCGGGCTCCAGTGAACGACCGATCACGAATGAAGAGAGCCACTCATGGACTTCCTTCGCCCCGCAGGCTGGGAGGAGGCGCTCGCCGCCAAGGCCGAGCACCCCACCGCCGTCCCCATCGCGGGTGGCACCGATGTCATGGTCGAGATCAACTTCGACCACCGGCGGCCCGAGTACCTCATGGACCTGAACCGCATCGGCGAACTGCGCGAATGGGCGGTCGGCGAGGAGCACGTCCGGCTGGGCGCCTCCGTCCCGTACACCGAGATCACGGAACACCTGCGGACCGAGCTGCCCGGACTGGCGCTCGCCTCGCACACCGTCGGCTCGCCCCAGATCCGCAATCGCGGCTCCGTCGGCGGCAACCTCGGCGCGGCCTCGCCCGCCGGGGACTCCCACCCGGCGCTCCTGTCCGCCGGCGCCGAGGTGGAGGTCGAGTCGGTACGCGGCATCCGCCACATCCCCGTCGAGGAGTTCTACACGGGCGTGAAGCGCAACGCGCTCGCCCCGGACGAGCTGATCAAGTCCGTCCTCATCAAGAAGGCGTCCGGACCGCAGCAGTTCTCCAAGGTCGGCACGCGCAACGCGATGGTCATCGCGGTCTGCGCGTTCGGCATCGCCCTGCACCCCGACTCCCGCACCGTGAAGACCGGCATCGGCTCCGCCGCGCCCACCCCGCTGCGGGCCCGCGCCGCCGAGGACTTCCTCAACGCGGCGCTGGAGGAGGGCGGCTTCTGGGACAACGGCAAGGTCATCACCCCCTCGATCGCCAAGCAGTTCGCCGACCTCGCGTCCGGCGCCTGCAACCCGATCGACGACGTGCGCGGCACCGCCAAGTACCGCCGCCACGCGGTGGGCATCATGGCCCGCCGCACGCTCGGCTGGACCTGGGAGCAGTACCGGGGCACCCGCAACACGCTTGAAGGAGCTGCATAACGATGCGCGTGAACTTCACGGTCAACGGCCGTCCGCAGGAGGCCGACGACGTCTGGGAGGGCGAGTCCCTCCTCTACGTCCTGCGTGAGCGCATGGGCCTGCCCGGCTCGAAGAACGCCTGCGAGCAGGGCGAATGCGGCTCCTGCACGGTCCGCCTCGACGGCGTGCCCGTCTGCGCGTGTCTCGTCGCGGCCGGCCAGGTCGAGGGCCGCGACGTGGTCACCGTCGAGGGCCTGGCCGACTACTCGAAGCACCGCGCCGACGCCCACCCCGGCGCCGGCTGCGCCCCCGCGGACGGCTGCGGTACGAGCATCCAGCAGGCCCAGCAGTGGCAGGCCAAGGGCGCCACGGGCACCGACTCCCAGACCGGCGAAGGCGGTCAACTCTCCGCCATCCAGGAGGCGTTCATCGACGCGGGCGCCGTCCAGTGCGGCTTCTGCACCCCCGGACTCCTGGTCACCGCCGACGAGATGCTGGAGCGCAACCCCTCGCCGTCCGACGCGGACATCCGCGAGGCACTCTCCGGCAACCTCTGCCGCTGCACCGGCTACGAGAAGATCCTCGACGCGGTCCGCCTCGCGGCCGCCCGGCAGTCCGAGGCGGTCTGACCATGGCAACCACCGGTACACCCACCAACATCACCCAGGGCTCCACGACCAAGGGCGGCATCGGCGAGTCCACGCTCCGCCCCGACGGCACCCTCAAGGTCACCGGCGAGTTCGCGTACTCCTCGGACATGTGGCACGAGGACATGCTCTGGGGCCACACCCTGCGCAGCACCGTCGCGCACGCCGAGATCCGGTCGATCGACACGGCGGAGGCACTGGCCACCCCCGGCGTCTACGCGGTCCTCACCTACGACGACCTGCCGACCGAGGTGAAGCGGTACGGCCTGGAGTTCCAGGACACCCCCGTCCTCGCGCACGGCAAGGTCCGCCACCACGGCGAGCCCGTCGCGATCGTCGCCGCCGACCATCCCGAGACCGCGCGCCGCGCCGCCGCCAAGATCCGTATCGACTACGCCGACCTGCCGGTCGTCACGGACGAGGCGTCCGCCACGGCCGAGGACGCGCCGCTGATCCACGAGAACCGCGACGACCACCACGCCGGCCATGTGTCCCACCCGAACATCGTGCACCGCCAGCCCATCGTGCGCGGCGACGCCGACGGGGCCGCGAAGCGCGCCGACGTGATCGTCTCCGGCGAGTACGTCTTCGGCATGCAGGACCAGGCGTTCCTCGGCCCGGAGTCCGGCCTCGCCGTGCCGGGCGAGGACGGCGGCGTCGACCTGTACGTCGCCACGCAGTGGCTGCACTCCGACCTCCGCCAGATCGCGCCCGTCCTCGGCCTGCCCGAGGACAAGGTCCGTATGACGCTCTCCGGCGTCGGCGGCGCCTTCGGCGGCCGTGAGGACCTGTCGATGCAGATCCACGCCTGCCTCCTCGCGCTTCGTACCGGCAAGCCCGTCAAGATCGTCTACAACCGCTTCGAGTCCTTCTTCGGGCACGTCCACCGCCACCCCGCGAAGCTCTGGTACGAGCACGGGGCCACCAAGGACGGCAAGCTCACGCATCTGAAGTGCCGGATCGTGCTGGACGGCGGCGCGTACGCCTCCGCGTCCCCGGCCGTCGTCGGCAACGCCTCGTCGCTCTCCGTCGGCCCCTACGTCGTCGAGGACGTCGACATCGAGGCCTTGGCGCTCTACACCAACAACCCGCCGTGCGGCGCGATGCGCGGCTTCGGAGCCGTACAGGCGTGCTTCGCCTACGAGGCGCAGATGGACAAGCTCGCGGCCAAGCTCGACATGGACCCGGTGGAGTTCCGCCGCCTCAACGCCATGGAGCAGGGCACCCTCCTGCCGACCGGCCAGCGCGTCGACTCGCCCGCACCCGTCGCCGAGTTGCTGCGCCGCGTCAAGGCGCGACCGCTGCCGCCTGAGCAGCAGTGGCTCACGGCGGGCGAGGCCGCCGACGTACGGGCGCTGCCCGGCGGGCTCTCCAACACCACGCACGGCGAAGGCGTCGTACGGGGTGTGGGCTACGCGGTCGGCATCAAGAACGTCGGTTTCTCCGAGGGCTTCGACGACTACTCCACCGCCCGCGTGCGGATGGAGGTCATCAACGGCGAGCCGGTCGCCACCGTGCACACCGCGATGGCGGAGGTCGGCCAGGGCGGCGTCACCGTCCACGCGCAGATCGCCCGCACCGAACTGGGCGTCGCGCAGGTGACGATCCAGCCCGCCGACACCCGTGTGGGGTCGGCCGGTTCGACCTCCGCGTCCCGTCAGACGTATGTCACGGGCGGCGCGGTCAAGAACACCTGCGAGCACGTCCGCGAGCGGGTCCTGGAGATCGGCCGCGCCAAGTTCGGTACGTACCACCCCGCTTGGGCCACGGCCGAACTGCTGCTGGAGAACGGCAAGGTCGTCACCGACGGCGGCGAGGTCCTGGCCGATCTGGTGGACGTCCTGGAGGGCGAGTCGGTCGACCTCGAACGAGAGTGGCGCCACCGGCCCACCCAGGCGTTCGACCTGCGAACGGGGCAGGGCGACGGCCACGTCCAGTACTCGTTCGCCGCGCACCGCGCGGTGGTCGAGGTCGACACGGAGCTGGGCCTGGTCAAGGTGATCGAGCTGGCCGTCGCGCAGGACGTCGGCAAGGCGCTCAACCCGCTGTCGGTCATCGGCCAGATCCAGGGTGGCACCACCCAGGGCCTGGGCGTGGCGGTCATGGAGGAGATCATCGTCGACCCGAAGACCGCGAAGGTGCGCAACCCGTCCTTCACGGACTATCTGATCCCCACCATCCTCGACACGCCGACGATCCCCGTCGACGTGCTCGAACTGGCCGACGAGCACGCGCCGTACGGGCTGCGTGGCATCGGCGAGGCCCCGACCCTGTCGTCGACTCCCGCCGTGCTCGCGGCGATCCGGAACGCGACGGGTCTGGAGCTGAACAGGACACCGGTACGGCCGGAGCACCTCACCGGCACGTGATCGGACGCTCCGGGCAGTGAGCCCTGTCCGGTCCCCAACCGCCGCACCGCTCGCGGCAGTACGGCACCACATCAACGCAACACCCTTGTAGGAAAACCCAGTTCGCCTCGGGCCGTCCCCCGGGTCGTGCAGCCCACGCACCATCCCAAATCCCGCATCTGAAATCACCACGCGGGTGCCCCTGTGAACCTTGGGAGTAGGCACCATGACCCAGCAGTCCGTGGAGCCCAGGACAACCGCCGAGGACGCCGGCTCAGGCTCGCGTCCCCCGGCCGGAAGGTCCTGGCTCGACCGGTATTTCCACATATCCCAGCGGGGATCCACCGTCGCGCGTGAAGTGCGCGGCGGCGTCACGACCTTCATGGCCATGGCGTACATCCTGCTGCTCAACCCGCTCATCCTGGGCGGCAAGGACGTCGCGGGCAATGTGCTCAGCCAGCCCGCGCTGATCACCGCCACCGTCGTCGCCGCGGCCGTCACCACGCTGCTCATGGGCTTCGTCGGCAAGGTGCCGCTGGCCCTCGCCGCAGGGCTCTCCGTCTCCGGCGTGATCTCCACGCAGGTCGCGCCCAACATGACGTGGCCGCAGGCCATGGGCATGTGCGTGATGTACGGCGTCGTGATCATGCTGCTGGTCGTCACCGGCCTGCGCGAGATGATCATGAACGCCATCCCCCTCGCGCTCAAGCACGCGATCACGATGGGTATCGGTACGTTCGTCGCGCTGATCGGCCTGGTCAAGGCCGGCTTCGTACACGCCTCGCAGGGCGGCGGACCCGTCACCCTGGGCCCGGCCGGCGAACTGGCCGGCTGGCCCGTCCTGATCTTCGCCGTCACCCTGCTGCTGATCTTCATGCTCCAGGCGCGCGACGTGCCCGGCGCGATCCTGATCGGCATCGTCGTCGGCACGGTCGTCGCCGCCGTACTGAACGCCACCGGTGTCATCGGCGCCAAGGCATGGGCGAGCGGACCGCCCGAACTGACCGGCAGCGCCGTCTCCATGCCGGACTTCTCGCTCTTCGGGGACGTCGAGTTCGGCGGCTGGGGCGAGGTCGGCGCGATGACCGTCGGCATGATCGTCTTCACGCTCGTGCTCGCCGGCTTCTTCGACGCCATGGCCACCATCATCGGCGTCGGTACGGAGGCCAAGCTCGCCGACGACAAGGGCCGGATGCCGGGACTGTCGAAAGCGCTGTTCATCGACGGCGCGGGCGGGGTCGTCGGCGGTGTCGCGGGCGGCTCCGGCCAGACCGTGTTCGTGGAGTCCGCGACCGGTGTCGGCGAGGGGGCGCGTACGGGCTTCGCCTCCGTCGTCACCGGCCTCTTCTTCGCCGCGTGCCTGTTCTTCAGCCCGATCACCCAGATCGTCCCCGGCGAGGTCGCGGCGGCCGCCCTGGTGGTCATCGGCGCGATGATGATGCAGAACGCCAAGCATGTGGACTGGAACGACCGGGCCGTCGCCGTACCGGTCTTCCTGACCGTCGTGATCATGCCGTTCACCTACCAGATCACCGCCGGGGTCGCCGCCGGCGTCATCTCCTACGTCGCCATCAAGATCGCCCAGGGCAGGGCCCGGGAGATCGGGGCGTTCATGTGGGGACTGACCGTGATCTTCCTCGTCTTCTTCGCGCTCCACCCGATCGAGGGCTGGCTCGGCGTGAGCTGACCCCGCCCGCCCCCGTCGGCGCCGACGCGCCGCGACCCTCCGCACATCCGATACTGAGAGACCAGAGGAGGCCGACATGCTGGACATCGCCGAAGAACTGAACCGGTGGGTCGAGCAGGGACGTGACTTCGCCGTGGCCACCGTCGTGGCCGTCGGCGGCAGCGCGCCCCGGCAGCCGGGCGCCGCCCTCGCCGTGGACAGCGAGGGCACGGCGATCGGCTCGGTCTCCGGCGGCTGTGTGGAGGGCGCGGTCTACGACCTGTGCCGGGAGTCCCTGGACGACGGCCGGACCGTCCTCCAGACCTTCGGCTACAGCGACGAGGACGCCTTCGCCGTGGGCCTGACCTGCGGCGGAGTCATCGACATCCTCGTCACCCCGGTACTCGCGGACTCTCCCGGCCGGGAGGTGTTCCGCGCCGCGCTGTCCGCCGCCGCCGGAGGGGAGGCGGCGGCGGTCGCCCGGCTCACCGACGGGCCGGCGGAACTACGGGGCCGAGCCCTCCTCGTACGGCCCGGGGGAGCGTACGAGGGCACGCTGGGCGGCCACCCGGCGCTGGACGAGACGGCGGCGGACGAGGCCCGCGCCCTGCTGGACGCGGGCCGTACCGGCACCGTCACGATCGGCGAGGACGGCTCGCGCTGCGGGCAGCCGCTGACGCTGCTCGTCGAGTCCAGCGTGCCCGCCCCGCGCATGATCGTCTTCGGTGCGATCGATTTCGCGTCCGCCCTGGTCAGGGTGGGGAAGTTCCTCGGCTACCACGTCACGGTGTGTGACGCCCGCCCCGTGTTCGCCACCCGCGTCCGCTTCCCGGACGCCGACGAGATCGTCGTGGACTGGCCGCACCGCTACCTGGGGTCCACGGAGACCGACGGGCGTACGGTGCTCTGCGTCCTGACCCACGACGCCAAGTTCGACGTCCCCCTGCTGGAACTCGCCCTCAAACTGCCCGTCGCCTACGTCGGCGCCATGGGCTCCCGGCGCACGCACCTGGACCGCAACGAGCGGCTGCGCGGCGTCGGCGTCACCGAACTGGAACTGGCGAGGCTCCGCAGCCCCATCGGCCTGGACCTGGGCGCGCGTACGCCGGAGGAGACCGCGCTGTCGATCGCGGCGGAGATCGTGGCGAACCGGCGCGGCGGCACCGGGGTCTCCCTGACCGGCGCGCACACCCCGATCCACCACGACGGCAACCGGGCGTCCGCTCGCCGTATCGGCTCGGTCGCCTGAGGGTTACGGGGCGGTCGCCCGCTCCCGCCGGACCGCCCGGACCGTGTGCACACCCCGTACCGCGATCACCACGGCCGATGCCAGGGCCGCCGCCGCGACACACACGTACAGCGCGGGCCACACGTACAGCACCTGGTCGAGCGTGCCCTCGCGCCGCATCAGCAGCCCCACCAGCTCCGGGAGCAACGGGAAGAGGGCGACCAACGCCGCGTACGGCAGAGCCCGGGAACCCGCACGCCACAGCGGGCGCCCGGCCGCACGCCGCGCCCAGCCCGCCGCCCGTACGGTGCCGAGCGTGCCCAGCCCCAGAGCGAGCAGGGTGAGCGCGGCCAGGACGTGGTCGGCGGTCATCGTGAACGGCTTCACGATCTCCGGCGAGCGGCCTTCGGCCAGGTCCCGCAGGCCGTCCGCGATGCCCGCACTGTCGTCGCCGGAGATCATGCCGGTGTTGCTGACGACGGCGATACCGATCCTCCGCTCCGGCAGCAGGATCTGGATGGCGTTCTGGGTCAGCAGCTCACCGGTGTGCCGGATCTCCCGCGGCCCGCCGCCTTCCCCTGCCTCGCCGAGCGACCAGCCCATCGCGTACTCCTCGCCCTTCGGCGGCGTGTGCATGGTGGCCACGCTCCGGGCCGAGACGACGCGTCGCCCGTCCGCGCCGACACCGCCGTTGTTCTGCGCGATCAGCCAGCGCGCGAGGTCGTCGGCGGTGGTGACCACCCCGTGCCCGCCCGCCGTGAACCAGCGCGGATGCCCGCGCTCGATCACGCGGCCGTAGGCCCGTACGTACCCCCGCGCGTCCTCGGGCATGTCGGTCGTGGAGTCGACGGAGCGCGAGTCCGCCATCCGCAGGGGCGCGAACAGGTGCGTACGGAGGCGGTCGGCGAACGGCTCCCCGGTGACGACCTCCACCAGCCGGGCCGCGACGAAGTAGTTCGGGTTGTGGTAGCTCCACCGGGTCCCCGGCTCGGCGGCGAGACGCGCCCCGCGCATCCGGGCGACCGCTCCCTTCAACGTGTGCGCCTGCGGCAGTGTCAGATCGGGAAAGGCCGAATCGGCCATGCCGGACGTCTGGTTGAGCAACTGCCGGACGGTGATCCGCGCCGCGCGCCCGTCGGCCATGGTGAATTCCGGCAGGTAGGCGCGGACCGGCCGGTCGAGGTCGACCTTCCCCGCCTCGACGAGCTGCATGACGGCGAGCGCGGTCATGGACTTGGAGAGCGAGGCCACGGGGACCGGGGTCCGCCCGGTCATCGTCAGCCCACCGGCGGTGTGCCCGTATCCGGCGGTGTGGACGACGTCGTCGCCCCGGGTCACGGCCACCACGGCGCCGGGCAGCCCGGTCTCCTCCAGATAGTCGTTCAGGAAGCGGTCTATCGCGGCGGGCGTGAGGGCGGCGGGTGTCGCGGGGGCCGGTTCGGCGAGGGCGGCGGGCGAGAGGCCCGCCAGCGCCGCGACGGCGAGGCCGAGGGACAGCACCAGGGCCTGTTTCTTCGTTCTGATCCACATGCCGGTCATCCCACCGCCGACCGGGGGTCCGGCACATTGGCGTGCGCGGGAGTACGAAGGTAGTGCTGGTCCTACTGTCCGGACCACGGCCCCCGGCTACGGTCGGTGTGTGCAGCACACAACAGCCTGGCGGGCCGTCTCCCGGAGCCCGTGGAAGTTCCTCACCTCGGCCTGGCCCTGGCGGTCGTTCCTCTACCTCCTCACCGGCGGTCTCTTCGGCGCGCTCGTCCTGGTGGTCCTGCTGGCGATGACCCTTGCCGGTGTCGTCTCCCTGGTCGTGGGTGTCGGAGCCGTCATCCTGCTCGGGGTGAGCCTCTCCGGCATCGTCGTCAGCCGGGTCGAGCGCCGGCGCGTGCGGCTGATGGACCCCGACCCGCTCCCCGATCCGCACCGCCCGCCGGCCGAACCCGGACTGCGCGGCTGGCTAGCCACGCGGCTGCGGGAGCCCGCCACCTGGCGTGAACTGGGCTTCACCGCCGCGTCGTTGGCCGCGATGTGGTGGATGGACGCGCTGGTACTGGGGCTCTCGCTCGCCGTCCCGGTGCTGCTCGCCACCTCACCCGTCGACGATCCGGGGGCCTGGCCGCTGGTGGTCGTCGCGGTGCTCCTGGTGCCGGTCGCGCCGTACACCATCACCGTCTGGGCCACGGCGCGGGCCGCCATGACCCGGGCGATCCTCGCACCGCGCGACGGTGAACTCGGCCGGCAGCTGACCGAGGTACGGGCCTCCCGGGCCCGGCTCGTCGGCTCCTTCGACGCGGAGCGCCGCCGGATCGAGCGGGATCTGCACGACGGCGCCCAGCAGCGGCTCGTCTCGCTCAACGTCCGGCTCGGCATGGCCCGGCTGGACGCGGAGCCGGGTTCGTCCGTCGCCCGGCAGCTCGACGCCGCGCAGGAGCAAGTCGCCCTGGCGGTGAACGAGTTGCGCGAGCTGAGCCGGGGCGTGCACCCCAAGGCGCTGACCGACCACGGGCTGCCCGAGGCCGTCGGCAATCTCACCGCCCGCTCGGCCCTGCCGGTCACCGTCGACATCCGGCTGCCGCACCGCCCGCCCGCCGCCGTGGAGACGGCCGCGTACTTCGTCGTCGCCGAATCCCTCGCCAACGCGACCAAGCACAGCGCGGCCACCCGCGCCGAGGTGCACGCCCGGCTGCACGCCGACGTACTGACGCTCAGCATCACCGACAACGGCGTGGGCGGCGCCGATCCGGCGGCCGGGACCGGGCTGGTCGGCCTCGCCGACCGGATCGCGGCGGCCGACGGCCGACTCCGGATCTCCAGCCCGGCGGGCGGACCGACCCTGCTCCACGTGGAGATCCCATGTCGCTGACCATCGTGCTCGCCGAGGACTCCCCGCTGATGCGGGACGGCCTGGTCGGCGTCCTGACCCGGTTCGGCCACCGGCTCGCCGCCGAGGTCGGTGACGCGAACAGCCTGGTCACGGCGGTCCGTGCGCGCCGCCCCGACATCGTCGTCACCGACATCCGCATGCCGCCGGACCACTCGGACGACGGCCTGCGCGCCGCGGTCGCCCTGCGCCGCGAACATCCCGCGCTGCCCGTCCTGGTGCTCAGCCAGTACGTCGAACAGTCCTACGCAGCCCGGCTGCTCGACCTCGGCAGCAACGGCGGTGTCGGCTATCTCCTCAAGGACCGGGTCAGCGCGGTCACGGAATTCGTCGACGCGGTCACCCGCGTCGCCGCCGGAGAGACGGTGGTCGACCCGGAGGTCGTACGCCAACTCCTGCACCGGCAGCAGGATCCGCTCCAGCGGCTCACCCCCCGGGAGCGCGAAGTGCTCTCCCTCATGGCGGAGGGGCGCGCGAACGCGGCTATCGCGCGCCAGTTGTACGTGACGGAGGCGGCGGTCAACAAGCACGTCAGCGCCATCCTCCAGAAACTGGACCTCCACGTGGACGGCGAGGGCCACCGCCGGGTGCTCGCCGTGCTGGCGTATCTGCGCGGCTGACCGGCCCGGCGTAGGCGGGGCCCCGGTCCGTCGGCGGGAAAGCCGCACATCGTCGGAGTGTTGTCCGATATGCCAAGAATCCTCCGTTATGGTATGCGCGACCCGATCCCAGGTGTGCCGCGCGGAGGAGCCGATCCATGCGTACGTCCCTGTTCTTCCCGCTGTCGCTCGCCCTGGTCGCCGCCGTGGTGCCCGCCGAGCCCGGCCCCCGTCCCGCCGATCCCGGCCCCGTCCTCGTCAACCAGATCGGCTACGCCACCGGCGCCGACAAGATCGCGACCGTCGTCGCGGCGGCCACCAAGCCCCTCAAGTGGCAGCTCAAGGACGACAAGGGCCGCAACGTCGCCTCCGGCACCACCCGTGTCGTCGGCGCCGACAAGGCGTCCGGCGACCATGTCCACCAGGCCGACTTCTCGCGGGCCACCGGCCAGGGGGTCCGCCGGCTCACGGTCGCGGGCGTCGGTACCAGCGTGCCGTTCACCGTCACCCGTAAGCCGCTCTACCCGGACCTCGGACGCGAGGCCATGCAGTACTTCTACTTCCACCGCATGGGCACCCCGGTCAAGGCCGAGTACCTCCAGCACGCCGCCCACGCGCACGCCGCCCTGCACCCCGGCGACAAGTCCGTTCCCTGCTACAAGAATTGGTGCGGCAAGAGCGGGGGCAAGGCGCAGCGGCTGAATGTCGCCGGCTCCTGGGCCGACGCCGGCGACTTCGGCATCTACCCCGTCAACCACGCCATCTCCGCCTGGACGCTGCTGAACCTCTACGAGCGCGAGCACACGGCGTACGCGGACGGCAGCCTGGCGGTACCGGAGCGCGCCAACGGCGTGCCCGACATCCTCGACGAGGTCGCCCACGGCTCACGCTTCATGTCCGGCATGCTGCCCAGGACCGGCCTGGCGTCGCACAAGGTGCACAACCACACCTGGAGCGCGTTCCCGGTCAAGGACATCGCCGCCGAGAACGCCATGCCGCGCTCCGCGATGCCGCCGTCCACCAACGCCACATACGCGGTGGCCCGTACGAACGCCCAACTCGCCCGCGTACTGCGGAAGTTCGACGCCAAGAGGGCCACCGCGCTCTGGGCGTCCGCGCAGGAAGCCTTCAAGCGCGCCGAGGCGCGCCCCGACGTCGACTACCCCGAGGCCAACGACGGCACCGACGCCGAGGGTGGCGGCGACTACCCCGACACCCAGAACAGCGACGACCGTTACGCGGCCGCCGCCGAGCTGTACCTCACCGCCGAGCAGCGCGCCGACCGCGCCGCCAAGGGCTACCGGAACGCCGTGACCGGCTCCGCGCACTACGGCGAGATCGGCCCCGTCGACTGGGGCCGGGTCGCCGCCGCCGGCAGCCTCTCCCTCCTCGCCGTGCCCAACAAACTGCCCGCCGCCGACCTCGCCCGGATGCGCGCGAGCCTGCGCACCGCCGCCGACAGACTGGTCAACACCCAGAAGCGGGAGGGGTATCCGGCCCTGCTCTCCGGCGCCGAGGCCTACCCGTGGGGCTCCAACTCCGCCATCGTCAACCGGATGATGCTGCTCGGCACCGCGTACGACATCGGTCACGACCGCCGCCATCTGAAGGCGATGCACCGGGCCATGGACTATCTGCTCGGCACCAACGCCATGCGGATCTCGTACGTGACCGGCTACGGCCCGCACCGGGAGACCGACCTGCACGACCGGCTCGCCTGGGGCCAGTACCCCAAGACCCCGTACCCCAAGGGCTGGCTCTCCGGCGGACCGAACAGCGCCGACATCAACGACCCGGTCACCCCCACCGGCCGCCCCGCCGCCAAGTCCTACGCCGGGCCCGGTACGGCACCGAGCGCCTGGGGCTCGAAGGAGAACACCATCAACTGGAACGCGCCGCTGGTCTGGGTCGCGACCTACCTCAAGTCGACCGCCCCGGACCTGACTTCACGCTGACGCCGAACGGCGACACGCGCGCTCAGGACGACACGCGCGCGCTCAGGACGACGCGCGACGCACCAACTCCGTCGGCAGCACGACGTGTTGGTGCGGCGCCCCGGGGTCGTTGATCCCCTCCAGCAGCACCCGCGCCATCGCCCGCCCCATCTCCTCCACCGGCTGCCGCACCGAGGTGAGACCGGGATCGGTGTGCACCGCGATGGGGGAGTCGTCGAAGCCGACGACGGCCACGTCCTCGGGTACCCGCCGCCCCGCCGCCCGCAGCGAGTGCAGCGCGCCCGCCGCCATCACGTCGGACGCGGCGAACACCGCGTCCAGATCCGGGTGGCGCGCCAGCAACTCCGTCATCGCCCGCCGCCCGCTCTCCTCGGTGAAGTCCCCGTGCGCCGTCCACGACAGATCCGCGTCACCCCCGGCGCCCGCCACGGCCTCCTGATACCCGCGGAGCCGGCACTGCGCCACGTACATGTCCAGCGGTCCGGTGACGGTGGCGATCCGCCGCCGCCCGGTCTCCGCGAGGTGCCGCACGGCGGAGCGCGCGCCGCCGACGTTGTCGGAGTCGACGTAGCTCACGGACTCGTCGGCCGAGCGGCGGCCGCTCAGTACGGTCGGCAGGCCCATCTCGGCGAGCAGATCCGGCAGCGGGTCGCTGCCGTGCACGGACACCAGCAGCACGCCGTCGACCCGGCCGGCCCGCGCGTACTGGAGGAAGCGCGCGCGCTCCTTCTCGGTCCGTACGAGCGTGAGCAGCAACTGCATCTCGGTGTCGGCAAGTCCCGTGCCGACACCGTGGAGCACGTCCGAGAAGTACGGCTCCGCGAAGAACCGCTTCTCGGTCTCCGGGATCACCAGCGCCACCGCGTCGGTACGGCTCCCGGCCAGGGCGCGGGCCGCCCGGTTGGGTATGTAGCCCAGCTCGGTGATGGCCTGCTGGACGAGCTGTCTGGTGGAGTCACGTACCCGGGGCGAGTTGTTGATGACGCGGGAGACGGTGCCCCGCCCCACGCCCGCGTGAGCGGCCACTTCTTCGAGCGTGGGCTGGCTGGGCCGGCTCGTACGTCCCCTTGCCACCATCGTGCGACCTCCATCGGGGCTCCGTCGGGGGGACCGTCATCCAACCACTGGGAGCGCTCCCACAATAAGTGGTTGATCATATCGCGGACAGCCTCGGGCCGCCGTGCTGCATTACCTTCAAATACATTCAAAGGTGTCTGTCGTGTACGTAAGGGCACTAGCCTTCCGGTGCGGTCGTACGGGAAGGCAGTGATTCTCAATGGAACGGAGCGGGATGCCGAAAGCACAGGGAGTCGCCGGAGCGCCATGCTGGGTGAGCTTGCTGGCACGCGAACTGCCGGGCGCCCAGGACTTCTACGCCAAGGTCCTCGGCTGGACCTACCGGCGCGCGGGACTCGGTGACGACTTCTCCGTGGCGCTCATCGACGGTCTGCCCGTCGCCGGCATCGGAGCACTCGCCTCCTCGCTCCAGGTCGCCGTCTCCTGGACCCCGTACTTCAACGTCACGGACGTGGACGAGGCGGCGGCCCGGATCAGGGAGCGCGGTGGCACGGTCGGTGTCGGCCCGATCGCCTTCCACACCGGCCGCGCCGCGCTCGCCGTCGACCCGGACGGCGCGGTCTTCGGCATCTGGGAAGGCGCCGTGCGCTCCGACTGGTCGATGGGGCGCGGCGCAGGCTCGGCCTCGCTGGAGCTGCGGACCAGGGAAGCGGCCACGGCCGGGCGCTTCTACTCGCTCACGCTCGGCTGGGAGCCGGAGGGCGAGGGGAAGCTGCGCCTGGCGCACGAGGCGGACCAGTCGGTGCTCCTCGACGGCGACGAGCCGCTGGCACGGATCAAGGGCGGCGCCGTACAGGCGGCGCCCGACCCGCAGATCCGGCCGCGCTGGCACGTGCACTTCAACGTGAAGGACGTGGCGGCGGCGGTCGGGACGGCGCTGGCCGCCGGCGGCTCACTCGTCCTGCGGTCGGACGCGTCGGCCGAGGTGGACGAGGCGACGCTGCGGGACCCGGACGGGGCGCTGTTCACGGTCACCGCCGCGACGTGACATGACGTAGCAGGGCTCGGGCTTGCGGACAGAGGATGTCCGCAAGCCCGAGTACGGTGCGGAGCATGGCCTCGAAGACGGCGGACCGTGTCCGGCACCACCCCGTGCTCACCACCCGCGCGCTCAACCGTGCCACCCTGGCGCGGCAGCTCCTGCTGCGGCGCGCGGCCATGTCCGCCAAGGACGCCGTGACACATCTGGTCGGGCTCCAGGCGCAGAACGTGAAGCCGCCGTACGTCCAACTCGCCGCCAGGCTCGACGGGTTCGGCCCCGAGGCGCTGTCCGGGCTGATGGCCTCCCGCGAGGTCGGCCGGATGGTCACGCTCCGCTCCACCATCCACACCCACACCGCCGAGGACTGCCTCGCGCTGCGCCCGTTCGCCCAGGCCCCGATCGAGCGCGAACTGCGCAACTTCCGCGACGGTCTCGTCGGGGTGGACCTGGACCGGCTCGCCGCCCACACCAAGGAACTGGTCGAGGAACGGCCCCTCCCGCTCAAGGAGTTGAAGGCGGCCCTGGCCGAGCGGTGGCCGGCCGCCGACCCGCTCGCCCTCTCCGCCGCCGCGCGGTGCCTGCTGCCGCTCGTACAGGTCACACCGCGCGGGCTGTGGGGCCGCAGCGGTCAGGTCACGCTCACGACGGCGCGGAAGTGGTTCGGGGTCGTCGGCGCCGCCGAGGGGGCGGCGGGCATCGCACCGGACGACGCCGTCCTGCGTTACCTCGCGGCCTTCGGACCCGCCTCCGTCCAGGACATGCAGACATGGTGCCGACTGACCCGGCTCGCCCCGGTCTTCGAGCGGCTGCGCGACCGACTCGTCGCGTTCCAGGACGAGAACGGCGTCGAGCTGTTCGACCTCCCCGACGCGCCGAGGCCGGACGCGGACACCCCGGCCCCGCCCCGTTTCCTCCCCGAGTTCGACAACCTGCTGCTCTCGCACGCCGACCGCACCCGCGTCGTCCCCCTCGCGTACCGCAAGCGCGCCTGGAACGGCAACCAGGGGCACCGCACGCTCCTCGTCGACGGATTCCTCGCCGGAATCTGGCGGTTGGAGGACGGCACGGAGGGCGACGAGCACGGGACGCTGACGGTGCAGACCTTCGACACGCTCACGCGCGCACAGCGCGACGCGGTGGCCGAGGAGGGCGAGCGGATGCTCGCTTCCCTGTCCTCGGCCACCGCCCCCACGTACGCCGTGCGCTTCGCGGACTTCGCCCGATTCGCGGACACGTAGGCCCTGTTCGGGAGCGAGCGCGGTGGCCGGGTCGCCCGGTTGGTGGGCCGCCGCCCCGACCCCGCACTCAGAGCCCGACGTCGCGCCGCCGTTGGTCGTCGAACGTCTCGCGTCGTACCAGCAGGCGCGACCGGCCGTCGGCGACCGCCACCACCGGCGGGCGGCCGGTCATGTTGTAGCCCGACGCCATCGACACCTGGTACGCCCCCGACGCGGGCACCGCGAGTACGTCGCCGGGGCGTACGTCCTCCGGCAGCTCCACCCCGTCGGCGAGCACGTCGCCCGCCTCGCAGTGCCGGCCGACGACCGTGGCCGCCCGCATCGGCGCCGTCGAGGCGCGCCCGACCCGGCGGACCGTGTAGCGGGCGCCGTACAGCGCGGGGCGCGGGTTGTCGCTCATGCCGCCGTCCACGGCGACGAAGACCCGGCCGCCCGAGCGCTTCACCGCGAGCACGCGGTACAGCGCGATCCCGGCGGGCGCCATGATCGAGCGGCCGGGCTCCACGGTCAGCCGCGGGACCGGCAGGCCCGCATCGGCGCAGGCGCCGATCAGCGCCTGCCTGATCCGCCGTCCGTACACCGCGGGCGCCGGGGCCGCGTCGCCCGGCAGATACGCCGCGGCGAAGCCGCCGCCCAGGTCCAGTTCGGGCAGGACGACACCGAACCGGTCGCGGATCCGTACGAAGAAGGAGACCAGCTCGCGTACGGCCCTCTCGTACGGCTCCGGCGAGGTGATCTGCGAGCCCAAGTGGCAGTGCAGACCGGCCAGTTCGAGCTGCGGCTGGCCCAGGATCCGGGCCACGGCGTCCTCCGCGTCCCCGTTCGCGATCGACAGCCCGAACTTCTGGCCCTCGGCCCCGGTCCGGATCTTCGGATGGGCGCCCGCCTCGATCCCCGGCAGGACGCGGACCATCACCTGCTGCGCGTCGTGCGCCGGCACCTGCGCGGCGAGCCGCGCTATCTCGCACCCCGAGTCGATGACGATCCTGCCGACGCCGAGCCGCAGCGCCGTCCCCAGATCCTGCGGCGACTTGGCGTTGCCGTGCAGCACGATGCGCTCGGTCGGGAAGCCCCGCGTGGCCGCCAGCTCCAGCTCGCCCGCCGAACAGACGTCGAGGCCCAGGCCCTCCTCCTCCATCCAGTCCACGACCGCGCGGCACAGGAACGCCTTCGCCGCGTAGACGATCTCCGCCTCGGGCAGCGCGTGCAGCCAGGCCCGGGCGCGGGACCGTACCTCGCCCTCGTCGAGTACGTAGGTGGGAGTGCCGTAGCGCTCGGCCAGCTCCAAGAGGGAGACGCCCGCGACGGAGAGGTCGCCGCCGGGCGCGGAGACGGCCGACGCGGGCCAGACCGACGGGGTGCTCAACTCGTTGACGACGAGCAGCGGTTCGGTGGTCACGCGCTCACCGCCGGCTCGCCCGTGTGGCGCAGACACGGCCTGACCGTCGTGCGGGTGGGCGCGTGGGTGAGCGCGGGAGTGTGCGTGGGCGTGGGCGCGGGTGTCCCGTGGACGACCGGCGGGGCCGCGAGCTGCGGGTCGACCGTCACGAGGACGACGCCGAGCGGTTCCGAGAGCGCCCGCAGACAGGTCTCGGCGAGTCTGATGTACGGCTGCCGCGCGCCGAACGCGGCGGTCAGCCGCCGGGCGCTGGTGAAGCCGACGGCGGTCCGCGCGCCGAGCGGTGTGCGCATGAAGCGCAGTTGCTGCCCCCCGGCGGAGCCGAGCCGTACGGGTACGTACAGCGGCCCCGCCGGCTTGCGTTCTTCGGGGTCCGCGTCTTCGAGAGTGGTGCTCACCATGGTGTCCTCCACAGAGGAGTCGTCGCTGTCTGACACCAGGAAGCTATGCCCGGCCGGCGCCCGTTCGGGCACGTCATGACGCGGCGTTGATCAGCAGGCCCGGTTATTTGACGGCTCCCTTACGGCGCCGCCCGTGGACCGGCTCCCGTGCCCCCCGTGCCTACGGCAGCAGCCCGGCCCGGCGCGCCGCCACCACCGCCTCCAGGCGGGTGTGGGCGCCCAGCTTCCGCATCGCGGCCCGCAAGTACCCCTTCACCGTCTCCGGCCGCAGCCCCAGCCGCTCCGCCGCCGCCGCGTTCGTCGAGCCCGCCGCCACACACGCCAGCACGTCCACCTCGCGCGGCGTCAGCGTCACGGCGCGCCGCTCACGGTGGTCGCGCCGGCCGTGCCCGGCACCGCCCGCGCCCTCCAACCGGCCGCAGACGGCGTGCAGTTCGCCGCGCAGCCCGGCGTCGACGATGCGCGGCGCGAGCGCCCGCAGTTCGCTGTGCGCCTCGCGGACCTCCTCCCACGCCTCGGGCCGCCCGTACACCGGCTCACGGGTCACGGCGAGCAGCCGCTGCACCTCGTCCCGGACGACCAGCGCCTGCTCCACGTCGCGGGCCGCGGCGACGGCGGCATCGAACGCACGTTCGCCCATCGGCAGCGGATCGCGCAGCGCGCCGTACAGCACGCCCCGGACCCTGCGCCGCACGATCACGGGAACGGCGACCACGGAGCGCAGCCCCTCGGCGGCGACCGCCGCGTCGTACTCGTGGCTGATGTGCCGCGCCTGCCGGTAGTCGGTGACCGCGCACGGCCGCTGGAGGGCGATCGACTTGCCGCCCAGCCCGTTCCCGACGCAGATCGCGAGGCCCCGCAGCGCGTTCGTCGCCGTGCCGTTCAGCTCCGCGATGCGCACCTGGCGCGTGTCGTGCAGCATCCCGCCGAACGCGACCGGCAGCCCGGTGGCTCGGCGCAGCGTCAGCAGCGCCGTGCGCATCTCGACCGCCTCGATCGCCTCAATCACAGCGACTTCCTTCTCTCGGGTCTCTCCGCCGGCGGGACGTCGTCGATTTACCCCCGTCAGGGGGTGGTGAGACGTACGTCACCGGTTACACGATGCTAGTGAACGGGCGAGTGATGAGGAGGGCACATGAGAGCAGTCGACGCGACCGAGCAGTTCCGCGCCGCCAGGGATTTCCTGCTGCGGCACCGTGAGGACTACACCGCGGCGTACGAAGGCTTCGTCTGGCCCCGGCCCGCGCTGTTCAACTGGGCGCTCGACTGGTTCGACGTCATCGCCGAAGGAAACGACCGGCCCGCGCTGCACATCGTCGAGGAGGACGGCACCGAGAGCGTCACCTCCTTCGCGGCGATGGCGACCCGCTCCGACCAGGTGGCCAACTGGCTGCGGGCCCAGGGAGTCGAGGCCGGGGACCGCGTTCTCGTCATGCTCGGCAACCAGACGGAGCTGTGGGAGACGGCGCTCGCCGCCATGAAACTCCGGGCCGTCGTCATCCCGGCGACACCGCTGCTCGGGCCGGCGGACCTGCGCGACCGGATCGAGCGCGGTCAGGTGCGGCACATCGTCGTCCGGGCCGGTGACACCGCGAAGTTCGCCGAGGCGCCGGGGGAGTACACCCGGATCGTGGTCGGTGGCGAAGGCGCCGATGTTGACGAGGACGGCTGGCGGGCGTACGAGGCGTCCCACCGGTCGTCCACGGACTTCGAGCCGGACGGGGTCACCCGCGCCGACGACACCCTGATGCTCTACTTCACCTCCGGCACCACCGCCCACCCCAAGCTCGTCGAACACACCCATGTCTCGTACCCGATCGGCCATCTCGCGACGATGTACTGGATCGGGCTCAAGCCCGGCGACGTGCATCTGAACATCTCCTCACCAGGCTGGGCCAAGCACGCCTGGTCCAACCTCTTCGCCCCCTGGAACGCCGAGGCGACCGTCTTCATCCACAACTACACCCGCTTCGACGCCGCCAGACTCATGGCCGAGATGGACCGCGCCAGGGTGACCAGCTTCTGCGCGCCGCCCACCGTGTGGCGGATGCTCATCCAGGCCGACCTCACCCAGCTGCGCAACCGCCCGCGCGAGGTCGTCGCCGCGGGCGAGCCGCTCAACCCCGAGGTCATCGAGACCGTACGCAGGGAGTGGGGCGTGACGATCAGGGACGGCTTCGGCCAGACCGAGACGGCCGTCCAGGTCGCCAACTCGCCTGGACAACTGCTCAAGGCGGGCTCGATGGGCCGGCCGACCCCCGGCTATGTCGTGGAGCTGCTCGACCCGGTCACCGGAGCGCCGGGCGCCACCGAGGGCGAGATCGCGCTGGACCTCGCCAACGCCCCCGTCGGGCTGATGACCGGCTACCACGGCGACCCGGAGCGTACGGCCGAGTCCATGGCTGACGGCTACTACCGCACCGGCGACATCGGCTCGCGCGACGCCGACGGCTACGTCACCTTCAGCGGCAGGCGGGACGAGGTCTTCAAGGCGTCCGACTACAAGATCTCGCCGTTCGAACTGGAGAGCGCGCTGCTGGAACACGCGGCGGTGGCCGAGGCCGCCGTCGTCCCGGCGCCGGACCCGCTGAGGCTCAACGTGCCGAAGGCCTACGTCGTCCTGGCGGCCGGCTGGGAGCCGGGCCCGGACACGGCGAAGCTGCTCTTCGCCCACTCGCGCGCGGTGCTCTCCCCGTACAAGCGGGTGCGCCGTATCGAGTTCGCCGAACTGCCCAAGACGGTCTCCGGCAAGATCCGCCGCATCGAACTGCGCGAGCGCACGGCCGAGGGCTCGGCGGCGGAGTACGAGGAAGGCGACCTGAGTTGAGCGCCGTCCGGCCCGCCCGGACCTCAACTCGCCGTCGTGGCGCGGCGCATACAGACCCGGGGCCAGTGGTCGAGACCGTGTGCGGCCTCGGCGCGTCTGATCTCCCGTAGGCCGTCGGTGAGTTCGTCCTCCGCGAGGGTGCGGAAGCCGAGCCGGGTGTAGTACGGCGCGTTCCACGGCACGTCCGCGAAGGTGGTCAGGGTCAGTCCCGCCAGCCCCGCGCTCGCCGCGCGTCCTGCCAGATGCTCGATGAGGGCACGGCCCACCCCGCGCCCCGAGGCCGTGGGGTGGACGGAGACCTGCTCGATATGGGCGGCGCCGTCGATCTCGTCGTAGATCAGATACGCGACCGGGTGGCCCGTGTCGTCGTCGGTCACCCAGGCGTGGCCCGCGCGCAGATAGCGGTCGAGGAGATCGATGCCCGGGGGTTCGTCGTCGGCGATCGCGGCCATGCCGACGGCGCGGAAGGGTTCACCGGCGGCCCTCTCGATGTTCTGGAGAAGGGGGAGGTCGGCGGGGACCGCGGGGCGGATTCGCATGGAGAAAGTATGCCCGCGCGGGTCCGCGCGCGGTCCGGGAATCCGTCAGGCGTGTGAGCGATCCAGTTCGTCCGCCGGGCCGTTGACCGGTTGCGGGGCGCCCGTCGGGTCCAGGACGAAGAGCGGCACCCCGAGGTCGTCGGCGCGGTCGCGCGCCTCGTCCGCGTAACCGGCCAGGGAGAAGAAGACGCTCACCGCCGACTCGCTCAGCGCGTTGAGCCACAGGCACTCCACGGCGCGCAGATCGGCGGGGCGCGCGCCCGGCTCCACCTGGGCGACGAGTCCGGGGCCGCGCAGATCGACACCGGCCTCCGGCTCCCCCTCGCACCGGACGACGTCCCGGAAGCCGAGCCCGCGCAGATAGAGCGCGGCGGCGTGCACGGCGTCGTGCTTCGTGCCGACCGTCACGGGCCTGACCGGCACCCGCAGCAGGGCCCCGCACTGGCAGCCCAGCTCCGGCTGGGGCCACTGGTCGCGCCGTCCGCACTCGGAGCAGCCGACGGTCACCCACTCGTCGTCCCAGGACCGGCGCACCACACGGGTGGCCGGCGCGCCTATGACCAGGGGCGCCGAGACGGCCGAGCCGCAGGGGCAGGGATAGGCCGGCGCCGTGAACTGATGGCCGTGTCCGCAGTCGGGACAGCGGACAGTGACGCTCTTTCCCACCTTCGGCACCCCCCCTTTGCTGCCCATCGTCCAACACCGGACCCGCGTTGGGGAGGGTCTTGGGCCATCCCTTGACGCCGTCAGGAAGGCACTTTAGATTGATTCCACATAGCAGAACATGAATTCCGCATCGTGGAAATGAAGGAATCGACGGAATCGACGCTCTCAGGTGGCGCGACAGAGCCCGAGTCCACCAGGCTGAAGCAGGAGCACCCCATGCCTCGTATGACCGCTGCCCGAGCGGCAGTTGAGATCCTCAAGCGCGAAGGCGTCACCGACGCGTTCGGTGTGCCGGGCGCGGCGATCAATCCCTTCTACAAGGCCCTCGAACAGGCCGGCGGCATCGACCACACGCTCGCCCGCCATGTGGAGGGCGCCTCCCACATGGCCGAGGGCTACACCCGTACGAACGCGGGCAACATCGGTGTCTGCATCGGCACGTCGGGTCCGGCCGGCACCGACATGATCACCGGCCTGTACTCCGCGATCGGTGACTCCATCCCGATCCTGTGCATCACCGGCCAGGCCCCGGTCGCGGTGATCCACAAGGAGGACTTCCAGGCCGTCGACATCGCGTCCATCGCCAAGCCCGTCACGAAGGCGGCCACCACCGTCCTGGAGGCCGCACAGGTCCCCGGTGTCTTCCAGCAGGCCTTCCATCTGATGCGCTCCGGCCGTCCCGGCCCGGTCCTCATCGACCTGCCGATCGACGTGCAGCTGACCGAGATCGAGTTCGACATCGAGACGTACGAGCCGCTGCCGGTCTACAAGCCGTCCGCGACCCGCGCGCAGATCGCCAAGGCGCTCACCATGCTGACCGCCTCCGAGCGCCCGCTGATCGTCGCCGGCGGCGGTGTCATCAACGCCGACGCGTCCGAACTGCTCGTGGAATTCGCCGAGTTGACCGGAACGCCGGTCGTCCCGACCCTGATGGGCTGGGGCACCATCGCCGACGACCACGACCTCAACGCGGGCATGGTCGGCATCCAGACCTCGCACCGCTACGGCAACGAGACGTTCCTGGCCTCGGACTTCGTCCTCGGCATCGGCAACCGCTGGGCCAACCGGCACACCGGCGCGCTCGACGTCTACACGGCGGGCCGCACATTCGTCCACGTCGACATCGAGCCCACCCAGATCGGCAAGATCTTCGCGCCGGACTACGGGATCGCCTCGGACGCCAAGGACGCGCTGAAGCTCTTCGTGGAGGTGGCGAAGGAGCTGAAGGCGGCGGGCCGGCTGCCCGACCGCACCGAGTGGATCGAGTCGGTGCTGGAGCGCAAGGGCACCCTGCACCGCAAGACGCACTTCGACAACGTGCCGCTGAAGCCGCAGCGCGTGTACGAGGAGATGAACCGCGCCTTCGGTCCCGACACCCGGTACGTCACCACCATCGGTCTCTCGCAGATCGCCGGCGCGCAGATGCTGCACGTCTACAAGCCGCGCCACTGGATCAACTGCGGCCAGGCGGGACCGCTCGGCTGGACGATCCCGGCCGCGCTCGGTGTCGCGAAGGCCGACCCGGACACGACGGTGGTCGCGCTCTCCGGCGACTACGACTTCCAGTTCATGCTCGAAGAGCTGGCCGTCGGCGCGCAGCACAAGATTCCGTACGTGCATGTGCTCGTGAACAACGCCTACTTGGGGCTCATCCGGCAGGCGCAGCGCAATCTCGACATCAACTTCCAGGTCAACCTGGAGTTCGAGAACCTCAACTCACCGGAGCTGGGCGTCTACGGGGTCGACCATGTCAAGGTCGTCGAGGGCCTGGGCTGCAAGGCGATCCGGGTCACCGAGCCCGACCAGCTGCTGCCGGCCTTCGAGCAGGCGAAGAAGCTCGCGGCGGAGTACCGGGTGCCGGTGGTGGTCGAGGCCATCCTGGAGCGGGTCACCAACATCTCGATGGGCGTGCAGATCGACAAGGTGAACGAGTGGGAGGAGCTCGCCACCGAGCCAGGTCACGCGCCGACGGAGGTCAGGCCGCTCGTCTGACGGCAGCTGACCGGCCGTCAGGGCCGTCGGGGCAGGATGCCCCCGTCCGGAACTCCGGACGGGGGCGCCGCCATGCGCGCACGTCAGGCCTCGCAGCCTCCACAGCCCCCGCACCCGGTGTCCTCCTCCGCACCGCGGGCGTCCGCCTTGTCGCCGCCGGGCGCGTGCCCGTCGGCCCACCAACTGGCGGCCGTGACAGCCCCGGTGGCACCGACGGCGGTTCCCGCCGCGGCGCCGGTGACCGGCCGCCGTACCGCCGCCTTCGGGGCCTTGCTCGTCGCGAACGGAGAGAGCCCCAGGAACAGGAACACGGAGCCCGGCGCGAGCAGCCAGGAGTAGTCCTTCTGGACGATCGCGAGGGCGATCGCCGCGGCGGTCAGGGCGAGGAACGCGAGAAGACGCATCCCCTCAGTGTGCAGACCTGGTGAGGTCGCACAAGAGCCCGGCCGGGGAATCGGCCGGGCTCTTGTCTCGGGCATGCGGCGTTGAAGACCGTCCGACGGTGCGAGGCCGGCGCGACGGGACATTCGCACCGCCGGACGGCGTGTGACGGAGCCTCAGGAGAGGCTGTGGGACCGCGGCGACGGCGATGGGGAGTGCGGGCCCACCTTCCTTCAGGTCAGGAAGGTGACCCACGCTCCCCTCACCACCGCACTGGCTCGCGCGCCGCCGCGGTCCCGGGGATGTCCCTCCCGCCGGCCACCCCTCACGAGGGCCGACGGGAGGGACGGCTGTTGGCCGCTGCACGCGGCTGTCGTCGCCCGGTCCCTGTTGCTCGGTGTCGTCGCTCAGTCCTCGCGCAGCGCGCGGACCGCCGCCTGGACGCGGGTGCCGTACTCGGTGTCGGCGGCGTGGAAGTGGGCGATGTTCTTCTCGATCACGTCGTCGCGCGTCACCTGGGAGAGACCACCCGCGATGTTCGTGACGAGCCGGGACCTCTCCTCCTCCGACATCAGCCGGTACAGCTCACCGGCCTGGAAGAAGTCGTCGTCCTTGGTGTGGGCCGGCGCCTCGTGGGTGCCGGTCCAGCCGTGGATCGCGAGCGGCGCGGAGTGCGCGGCGCCGCTCTGCGCCGGGCCGTCGTACGAGTTGGGCTCGTAGTTCTTGTCGTGGCGCGAGCCGTTGCGGGTGGCCATGAGCCCGTCCCGGCCGTAGTTCACGGCAGCGGTCGCCCTGGGCGCGTTCACCGGCAGCAGGGTGTGGTTGACGCCCAGCCGGTAGCGGTGCGCGTCGGCGTACGCGAAGAGCCGGCCCTGGAGCATCTTGTCCGGCGAAGGGCCGATACCGGGAACGAAGTTGTTCGGCGAGAACGCCGCCTGCTCGACCTCCGCGAAGACGTTGTCCGGGTTCCGGTCGAGGACCAGCCGGCCCACCCGGCGCAGCGGGTAGTCGCTGTGCGGCCACACCTTCGTGAGGTCGAACGGGTTGAAGCGGTACTCGGCGGCGTCGGCCGCCGGCATCACCTGGACGTGCAGCGTCCAGGACGGGTTCACACCGCGCTCGATGGCCTGGAGCAGATCCGTCTGGTGCGAGCCCGCGTCCCTGCCCGCGAGTTCGGCCGCCTGATCGCTGCTCAGGCAGCGCACACCCTGGTTGGTCTTGAAGTGGTACTTGACGAAGAAGGCCGCGCCCTCGGCGTTCGTCCACTGGTAGGTGTGCGAGCCGTAGCCGTTCATGTGCCGGTACGAGGCGGGGATGCCGCGGTCGCCCATCAGCCACGTCACCTGGTGCGTCGCCTCGGGGGAGTGCGCCCAGAAGTCCCAGACGTTGTCCGGCTCCTGCCGGCCCGTGAACGGGTCGCGCTTCTGCGAGTGGATGAAGTCGGGGAACTTCAGCGGGTCCTTGATGAAGAAGACCGGCGTGTTGTTGCCGACGAGGTCGTAATTGCCGTCCGCCGTATAGAACTTCACCGCGAAGCCGCGCGGGTCACGGACTGCGTCCGCGCCGCCGAGCGAGTCGGCGACGGTCGAGAAGCGCAGGAACGTCTCGGTGCGCCGGCCCACCTGGGCCAGGAAGTCGGCGCTGGTGAAGCCGGTGACATCGTCGGTCACCTCGAAGTACCCGTACGCGCCGGAGCCTCGGGCGTGCACGACACGCTCCGGGATGCGCTCCCGGTTGAACCGGGCGAGCTTCTCCAGCAGGTGCTGGTCCTGGAGGAGAAGGGGGCCGCCGGCACCGGCGGTGGCGGAGTTCTGGTTGTCGGCGACCGGGGCGCCTGACTCGGTCGTAAGCACACGCTGCGTCATGGTGGCGGGTGGGACCTTCCGTACGGGAGAGCTGTTCGCTGAAAGTGGTGCGGGAGCGGGGAGTGGTTCCCGGGCTGCGGCGGCACCTGGGCGCGACAGGACAGGTGTCAGCGCCGCCGCAACCCGGAGTCTGTGGGCCGGGTCAGGTCAGGTCAGACCTGGTTGCCGGACAGCCGCTCGACGGCACGCAGCAGCGCCGAGTGGTCGAGACCGCCGTCACCCTGCGCGCGCAGCGAGGCGACCAGTTGCGCGACGACCGCGCCGACCGGCAGCGCGGCGCCGACGTTGCGGGCGGCGTCGGTGACGATGCCCATGTCCTTGTGGTGCAGGTCGATCCGGAAGCCGGGCGCGAAGTCGCGGTTGATGAAGTTGTCCTTCTTACGGGTCAGGACGGTCGAGCTGGCCAGACCACCACCCAGGACATCCAGCGCGGCGTTCAGGTCCACGCCGGACTTCTCCAGGAAGACCACGGCCTCGGCGCACGCCTGGATGTTGACGGCGACGATCAGCTGGTTGGCCGCCTTCACCGTCTGACCGGCGCCGTGCGGACCGCACAGGACGATGGTCCTGCCCAGTACGTCGAAGACCGGCTTGGCCTGGTCGAAGTCGGCCTGCTCGCCGCCGACCATGATCGACAGAACCGCCTCGACGGCCCCCGCCTCACCGCCGGACACCGGCGCGTCGAGGACGCGGACGCCCTTCGCCCGGCCGGCCTCGGCCAGGTCGATCGACGTCTGCGGGGTGATCGACGACATGTCGATCAGCAGGGCGCCCTCCTTGGCGTTCGCCAGGATGCCGTCCTCGCCGTAGGCGATGGCCTCGACCTGGGGAGAGGCGGGCACCATCGTGATGATGACATCCGCCCCCTCGACGGCCTCGCCGATCGAGGGCGCCACCGAGCCGCCGTTGGCCGCCAGCCGGTCCAGCTTCTCCCGCTCCAGCGTGAAGCCGGTCACGGAGTATCCGGCCTTGATCAGATTCTCGGCCATGGGGGACCCCATGATGCCGAGGCCGATCCATGCCACCTTGGGAAGTGTGCTCATCGGGGGTGCCTCTCTCGCATACGTGTGTGCGTCCTGTTCAGGTCGGGGCGCCCGGACACCGGGTGTCCGGGTTCAGCGTGCGGCGCGCGCGTCGTCCGGCAGCCACGCGAAGGACTCGGCGCTCGGGCGGTCGCCGGGCTTGTACTCAAGGCCGACCCAGCCCTCGTAACCGGCCTTGCGGAGCCGGTCGAGCAGGTCCCGCAGCGGGAGCGTGCCGGTGCCGGGCGCGCCGCGGCCGGGGTTGTCGGCGATCTGTACGTGACCGGTCCTGTCGGCGTACGTGTCGATGACCTCGGCCAGCGCCTCGGCGTCCAGGCCGTTCATCGACAGGTGGTAGATGTCGAGGAGGAACGCGGCGTTGCCGAGCCCCGTGGCGGCGTTGACCCGGTCCACGACATCGATCGCGGCCTCGGCGCTCACCAGCGGGTAGTGCGGGGACTCCGGCCTGTTGAGGGCCTCGATCAGCAGGATCGCCCCGACCCGGTCGGCCGCGCGGGCGGCGAGGACCAGATTCTCCAGGGCGAGCTTGTCCTGCGTCTGCGGGTCGACGCCCTCGACGCGGTTCCCGTACAGCGCGTTGAGCGCCTTGCAGCCCACCGAGGCGGCGAAGTCGGCCGCCACGTCGATGTTCGCGCGGAAGCGGTCCGACTCCTCGCCGGGCAGCGAGAGCGCGCCGCGGTCGGGGCCGGGCAGTTGGCCGGCGTAGAAGTTCAGCCCCACGAGCTGGGTGCCCGCGTCGTCGAGGGCCTTCTTCAGTGCGTCCAGCTCGGTCTGCGGCGGGGTGGGGGTCTCGATCCAGGGCCACCACAGCTCGACCGCGGTGAAGCCCGCCGCGGCGGCTGCCGCGGGGCGCTCCAGGAGCGGGAGTTCGGTGAAGAGGATCGACAGGTTCACATTGAAGCGCTGCTCGGAGCCGGGCTTGTTCGTGAAGGGGGCCATGAGGGGTTCTGCGCTCCTTCCGTATCGCGGAAGTTAGTTTCTGCTTAATGGAAGATTGCCTGGGATTCGGGAGGGCTGTCAAGAGGGCGGCCCCGATTTCGGGCAAGGCCCGGCCTTTCCCGCAGTAGGTTGTGCGCGTGCGACTGAGAGTGGAATTCACGACCGAGCCGTTCGACCTGGACGAGGCCCCCGGCCATGCCGTGGTGGCCCGCGAGGTCATCCAGGCGGCCGAACTGGACGCCGTGGACGTCGGACCGTTCGGCAACACCGCCGAGGGCGGCGCCGACGCCGTCATCGCGGCCGTCGACGCCCTGCTCCGCCGCTCCCTGGAGGCCGGCGCCACCCGTGTCTCGCTCCAGGTGAACGTGATCGCGGAGGACGGGAAGTGACCGAGTCGGCGGGTGCGGCCGGGCCGTCGGGTCTGCCCGAGTCGGCGGGTGTGACCGAACCGTCGGGTGTGGCCGAGTCGTCGAGTGTGCCCGACCATCCGCTGCTCGCGGCGGTGAAGCCGCTCGTCGACGCGATGGGCGCGGAGACCGTACGGCCCGACCAGGCCCGGCCCGACGATGTCGTCCTGAGCTGGGAGGGCGAGGACGTCGTCGCCGTACGCCTCCCGCAGCTCTCCGAATCGCTCGACCACATCCTCGTCGCGCTGGAGCGCCGGCACGGCATGCCCCTGTCGGAACTCGACCGCAAGGCCAAGCAGTCGGTGGTCCGCTCGCTGGAGGCGCGCGGGGCCTTCTCCGTACGGCACGGTGTGGAGACCGTGGCCGGCGCGCTCGGGGTCAGCCGGTTCACCGTCTACAACTATCTGAACCGGTCCGAGACGAGCTGACGGGCTCAAGTCGCTCCGCTCGAAAGAATTCAACAAAGTGTTGACGTGATGTTCGTGAAGGCGTTAGCTATCCCGCAGCCCGTCAAGCACAGCCACGGAGGCTCCCGTGACGACCGACCCGCCACCGGGCCTCACCCGGTTCAACACTTCCTCCGACAGCGCGGCGCTCGCCGCACTGCACGAGGTGTGCGCCAGTACGGCATGGGGGAGCGAACTGCTCGCCCACCGGCCGTACGCCACCGCCGACGCCCTCTTCGCCGCCAGTGACACCGCGACGGCCGAACTGACCGCCGACGATCTGGCGGAGGCGATGGCCGGGCACCCGCCCATCGGCCGGCCGAAGCCGGGCGACCCGACCTCGGCCCGCGAACAGCGGGGCATGGCCGGGGCGTCCGACGAACTCAAGGCGGAACTGCTCGACTTGAACCTGGCCTACCAGGACAGGTTCGGACACGTCTTCCTGATCTGCGCCACCGGCAGGACCGGCGAGCAGATGCGGGACGCGGTCCGCATACGGATCGGCAACTCGCCCGGACAGGAGCGGGCCGTCGTCCGCACCGAGCTGGGCAAGATCAACCGCATCCGGCTGACCCGCCTCGTACAAGAAGACGCGCAGAAGTAGGAGAGTGATCCCCTTGAGCACGCGAACCACCGCCTCGGTGTCCACGCACATCCTGGACACCAGTGTCGGCCGCCCGGCCGAGTCCGTCGCCGTATCGCTCTCCGCCCGCAGCGGTGGCCGCGAGCAGTGGGTGGTCCTGGGCCGGTCGGCGACCGACGCGGACGGGCGCTGCAAGGACCTGCCGGCGCTGCCGGAAGGAACGACCCATGTACGTCTCGACTTCGAGACCGAGGCGTACTTCCACGGCCGGATCCACGGCCGGATCCACGGCCGGATCCACGGCCGGACCGACAGCCAGAAGCAAGCCGAGGCACAGCAGGATGCCCCCGCGCTACGGGACAGCGGTGCGTTCTTCCCGGAAGTGGCGATCACCTTCGCCGTCACTCCCGGCGAGCACTTCCATGTACCGCTGCTGCTCAACCCGTTCGGCTACTCCGTATACCGAGGGAGCTAGCAGATGCCGACCATTCTCGGCCAGAACCAGTACGGCAAAGCGGAGAACCGCGTCGTCAAGATCACCCGGGACGGCGACACCCACCACATCAAGGACCTGAACGTCTCCGTCGCCCTCTCCGGCGACATGGAGGAGGTCCACTACTCCGGCTCCAACGCCAACGTCCTGCCGACCGACACCACCAAGAACACGGTGTACGCGTTCGCCAAGGAGCACGGCATCGAGTCCGCCGAGCAGTTCGGCATCCATCTCGCCCGGCACTTCGTCACCAGCCAGGACCCGATCCACCGGGCACGTATCCGGATCGAGGAGTACGCCTGGGAGCGCATCGCGACCTCCGACGCCAACTCCAAGTTCATCGGCGCCGACGAGGTGAAACACTCCTTCGTCCGCAAGGGCCAGGAGACCCGCGTCTCGCAGATCACCTTCGACGGCGAGAAGTGGGAGATCATCTCCGGCCTCAAGGATCTGACGGTGCTGAACTCGACCAACTCCGAGTTCTGGGGCTACGTCAAGGACAAGTACACGACGCTCCGCGAGGCGTACGACCGCATACTCGCCACCGACGTGTCCGCCAGGTGGCGCTACAACTGGACCGACGACGCGGAGCGGATGCCCAACTGGGAGAAGTCCTACGAGCAGGCGCGCAAGCACATGCTCCAGGCCTTCGCCGAGACGTACTCCCTCTCGCTCCAGCAGACGCTCTACCAAATGGGCTCGCGGATCATCAACAGCCGCAGCGAGATCGACGAGATCCGGTTCTCGCTCCCCAACAACCACCACTTCCTGGTGGACCTCGAACCGTTCGGACTGAAGAACGACAACGAGGTCTACTTCGCCGCCGACCGCCCGTACGGCCTCATCGAGGCCACCGTGCTGCGCGACGGCGTCGAACCGCGGATCCCGCTCGACATGACCAACCTCTAGGGGGCGTCTTGCCGATCTTGCCGGGCTCGTGGTCCCTGGCACCGCGCCTCTCCCCCGTAGCCCCCGAGGGGGCACGGGAGGTGCCCCCTCCGTTGTCGTCGGTCGGCATGGCTCCGCCATGCCTCCCTCCTCCGCCTTGCGATCCACGGCACCAGACCCCGCTCCCTGATCCGGCCTGATCGACAAGACACCCCCTAGCACCACCTCGCCGTACCCCCGACGCGCGCGCCGGCGTCAAGTCCCTTCAGAAGGGGGCGACATGGGGGAAGAGCGGGGGCATCTGCGCACCGACAGAACCGCGGACCCGGTCGTCACCCCGCTCGACCCCCGGATCCGCCCACCCAATGGGAAGAACGAGGACCCGCCATGGCGGCTTCGCGCATCGTCATCGAGAACTGTGCCATCGCGACAGTGGACGCGAACGACACCGAGTACGCCTCGGGTCACGTCGTCGTCGCGGACAACCTCATCGAATCCGTGGGGGCCGGCCGCGCCCCCGCCGGGCTGGAGAACGTCGTACGGCGTGTCGACGGCACCGGCCATCTCGTCACCCCCGGCCTGGTCAACACCCACCACCACTTCTACCAGTGGATCACCCGCGGTCTGGCCACCGACCACAACCTGTTCAACTGGCTGGTGGCGCTCTACCCGACCTGGGCGCGCATCGACGAGTCCATGGCGCGCGCCGCCGCCCAGGGCTCTCTCGCGATGATGGCGCGCGGCGGCGTCACCACCGCGATGGACCACCACTACGTGTACCCGCGCGGCTCCGGCGATCTGTCCGGCGCCATCATCGGGGCCGCGTCGGAGACGGGCGTACGGTTCACGCTCGCCCGTGGCTCCATGGACCGCGGCCAGTCGGACGGCGGCCTGCCGCCGGACTTCGCCGTCGAGTCGCTGGAGGGCGCGCTCGCCGCCACCGAGGCGACCGTCGACCAGTACCACGACGCCTCGTTCGACGCGATGACCCAGATCGCCGTCGCGCCGTGCTCGCCGTTCTCCGTCTCCACCGAACTGATGCGTCAGGGAGCCGAGTTGGCGCGCCGCAAGGGCGTACGGCTGCACACCCACGGCAGCGAGACGGTCGAGGAGGAGCAGTTCTGCAAGGAGCTGTTCGGGATGGGCCCGACCGACTACTTCGAGTCGACGGGCTGGCTGGGCTCCGACGTATGGATGGCCCACTGCGTCCATATGAACGACTCGGACATCGCCGCCTTCGCCCGCACCGGCACGGGCGTCGCGCACTGCCCGTCCTCCAACGCCCGTCTCGCGGCCGGTATCGCGCGCGTACCCGACATGCTGAGGGCGGGCGTTCCCGTCGGCCTCGGCGTGGACGGCACCGCGTCCAACGAATCGGGCGAGCTGCACACCGAGTTGCGCAACGCGCTGCTCATCAACCGCCTCGGCGCCCACCGGGAGTCCGCCCTGACGGCTCGTCAGGCACTACGGCTCGGCACGTACGGTGGCGCCCAAGTCCTCGGCCGCGCCGACCAGATCGGCTCGATCGAGACCGGGAAGCTCGCCGACCTGGTGCTGTGGAAGCTGGACACCCTGGCTCACTCCTCCATCGCCGACCCGGTCATCGCCCTGGTCTTCGGGGCCGCGGCGCCCGTCACGCTCTCCCTCGTCAACGGCCGGACCGTCGTCGAGGACAACCACCTGACCACGGTGGACGAGGACGCCATCGCCCGCTCCACGCGGATCGAGGCGCAGCGCCTCGCGCGGATCGCGGCGGCGGGCTGACCGAGCCCGCCCGATCTTCCCGCCCGATCTTCCCGTCTGATCTTCCCGGATGTCCGGTCGAGGGGGACGGCCCTCGACCGGCGGCCACGGGGCCCGAGCGGGGTTCCTGGCAGCCGCGTCCGGGTGGTGGCGTACCGCACAACGGTGCGCCACCACCCGGGACGGTGACTCGTGTACGTAACACGGTCTCGTTACTTTGCATGCCACCCGCATGATCCGCACGCCCTCGCACGCCCTCGCACGCCCTCGCACGTCCCCACGCCCCACGTTTCGCCATCCCCAGCACCTCCCTGATACCCGCGTCGCCGCCGACGCGTAACCGACCGGAGGAACACCCGTGGCCGCCAAGCCCAGGCTTCGCAAAGACGTACCCGCCCGCGACGAGATACCCAGCGAAATATCCGGCGAGATCCCCGACCCGGATCGCAAGCATCCGGTCGACGAGACGCTGCCGCCCTTCAAGATGTTCACCAGCGGCCTGCAGCACGTGGCCGCCATGTACGCGGGTGTGGTGGCCCCGCCGATGATCGTCGGGCCCGCCGTGGGCCTGAACGCCCGGGACACCGCGTTCCTCATGGGCGCCAGCCTCTTCACCGCCGGCATCGCCACGCTGCTCCAGACCCTCGGCTTCTGGAAGGTCGGCGCGCGTCTGCCGTTCGTCAACGGCGTCTCGTTCGCCGGTGTGACACCGATGGTCGCCATCGGGCGGGAGCGCGGCGCCGAGGGCATCACCGTCATCTTCGGCGCGATCATCGTCGCCAGCGTGCTGGGATTCATCCTCACGCCCTACTTCTCCAAACTGGTCCGCTTCTTCCCACCCGTCGTCACCGGCACCGTCATCACCCTGATCGGTGTCTCCCTCCTCCCGGTGGCCTTCAACTGGTCGCAGGGCGGCGATGCCACGGCCGACGGCTACGGCTCCATGAAGAACATCGGGATGGCCGGCCTCACCCTGCTGATCGTGCTGGTCCTGCGGAAGCTGCTGCGCGGCTTCCTGCAGCAGATCGCCATCCTGCTCGGCCTGGTCGTCGGCACCCTCGTGGCGATCCCGATGAACATGACGAATTTCGACGCGATCAAGGACGCGGATCTCGTCGGCTTCCCGACGCCGTTCCACTTCGGGGCGCCGCAGTTCGAGATCGCGGCGATCATCTCCATGTGCATCGTGATGCTCGTCTGCATGACGGAGTCGACCGCCGACATGCTGGCGCTCGGCAAGATCGTGGACCGGCCGGCGGACGAGCGCGTCATCGAGGGCGGACTGCGCGCCGACACGCTGGGCAGCGCCATCAGCCCGCTCTTCAACGGCTTCATGTGCAGCGCCTTCGCGCAGAACATCGGACTGGTCGCCATGACCAAGGTCCGCAGCCGCTTCGTCGTCGCCGCGGGCGGCGGCATCCTCATTCTGCTGGGCCTGTGCCCCGTGCTGGCCTCGGTGATCGCGCTCGTCCCGCTGCCGGTCCTCGGCGGCGCGGGCATCGTGCTCTTCGGCTCGGTCGCGGCGAGCGGCATCCAGACGCTGGCGACCGCCGCGCTGGAGAAGGGCGAGAACGCGCTGATAGTGGCCGCCGCCGTCGGCATCGGCCTGATACCGATCGCGGCGCCGGAGTTCTACCACGCGTTCCCGAAGGATCTGCTGGTGGTGCTCGACTCCGGGATCAGTACGGGGTGTGTGGTGGCGATCGTGCTGAACCTGGCCTTCAACCACTGGGGTGGCAAAGGGACTTCGGAGCCGGCGGAGGCCGTCGCCGCTTCCGCGGCCTCCGCCGAGGCCGGCAAGGCGCCGGCCCCCGCGGCACAGCACTGAGCGCCGGTCGGCGCCGGGCTGCCCCGGCGCCGACGGTCCCACGCGCGCTGGATCAGCCGATGTGGAAGTCCTCCTCGTACACCTTCCAGTCGAGCGGCGGGTCCAGGTTCAGATTGCCCGCGTCGAGGAACACCCGCTGTGCGGTGTCCACCCGGCTGGTGTCCTCGTGCGCCTCCTCCTGCTTCATCGCCCAGACCCGGGCGTCGAGGAAGGCGTTCAGGTACGCGGTCTCGTCGCCGCCCTCCGACGGCGGCCGGGCCTCGTTCAACGCCCGCTGGCGGATACCGCTGAAGCTGACGTCGGAGTCCCCGTCGCCGTGCATGACGATGGCGTCGTAGTACGCGAACTGCCCCAGCGTGCCGATGCCGTCCTCCTTACCGCGGTTCACCGCCGGGTTGAAGTACACGCGGTCGCGCTCGTCGTTCTGCGCGGTCTGGAACGCGGGGTCCTGGGCCGCCTCCTTCCAGGCGTCGGTGTAGCCGGGGTCGAGCCCTTCGTGCGAGTCCGTGCCGTCGACGGCACGCAGCGCGGGCAGGTAGCGGGCGAGGGGGTTGTCCGGCTCGCGCTCGGTGTAGAGCTCGACCAGGTCCAGCATGTCGCTGGTGCCGGAGCAGAAGCCGATGATGCCGGCGGTGTAGCCGCGGCCGTCGCCGATGTCCTCTATGTAGTCGTACTGGCCTTTCCAGTCGAGTGAGGAGTTCTCGGCGCTGGAGACCAGCTGCATCGCGATCTCCTTCTTCGCCGGGTCGTCCAGGCCGGGGGCGGCGACGGCTGCTGCTGCCGTGCCTGCCGCCGCTGTGACGTCGGCGGCCCTGTCCGCTCCGGGCGACGCGTGCGCGACGGCCGTGACGGGTCCCGCGACGAGGACGAGACCGAGCAGGACGCGGGGAACGAGCCCGAATGTGCGGGTGCGGTTGTGGGGGGTTGGCACCGGACCTCCATGGGGGATGACCGAAACCGATCGGTTCGGTTTCTGTTAGGAAGCTTTCCTACCGAAGGTTGACGGTCACGTACACCCATGGCGCGTCAAAGAAATCCAGGGTGCGCGGGGGAGCGGGCCGGGCGCATACTGCCGCCATGCCCGTGAGCCTGCATCACATCGTCGTCGACGCGCACGATCTGCCCGGCCTCGCCCGCTTCTGGGCGGCGGCGCTGGACTGGCGCGTGCTGTCCGAGCGCGAACGGGAGGTGGTCATCGGCCCGGACGAGTCCGCACCGGTCGGCATGTGCTTCATGCCGGTGCCCGCGACGGAGCGCAAGACCGTCAAGAACCGTCTCCACCTCGACCTGACGACGGTCGCGGAGGACCGCGACGCCGAGATCGACCGCCTGATCGCGCTCGGCGCGCGGCGCGTCGATGTCGGACAGACGGGCGACGAGTCGTGGACGGTGCTGGCCGACCCCGAGGGCAACGAGTTCTGTGTGGTGCGTCCGAAGCGGACGCTGATCGAGTGAGAGGGGCCAGGGGCGGGTTGCTTCGACCGGCCGGGCTCAGCTCGCGTCGATGCGATAACTGTCCCCGTACACCTTCCACTTGAGCGGCGGTTCGAGGTCCAGATTGCCCGCGTCGAGGAAGACGCGCTGCGCGGTCTCGACGCGGCTGGTGTCCGAGTGCGACGGTTCGCGGCGCATCGCGTCGACGCGGGCGTCGAGGAACGCGTTCAGGTACGCGGCCTCGTCCCCGCCCTTCGCCGGTGACTCGGCCTTCTTCAGGGCCTGTTGGCGCATCGTACGGAAGCCGACCGAGCCGCGTGCGTCGCGGAAGCCGTGCATCACGTACGCGTCGTAGTAGATGAACTGCCCCAGCGCGCCCAGCCCGTCGCCCTTCCCCGCGGCCACGGCGGGGTCGAAGTAGATCCGGTCGCGCTCGTCGTCCTGCGTCTTCCTGAACGCCGGATCGTCGGCCGCCTCGCGCCACGCGGTGACGAACGCGCTGCCGAGCCCGTCGTGCGATTCGCTGCCCTTGACTTCGCGGAGCGCCGGGAGGAAGGGCTTCAGCACATTGCCGTCCGGCCGGGCCGCCACGTAACGCTCGACCACCTTGAGCAGATCGCCGCAGCCGGTGCAGAAGCCGACGATGCCGGCGGTGTAGCCGCGGCCGTCGCCGATGTCCTCGACGTAGCGGTACTGGGCCTTCCAGTCGAGCGAGGAGTTCTCGGCGCTGGAGACCAGCCGCATCGCGATCTCCTTCTTCGCCGGGTCGTCCAGTGCCGTGGCCGTGTCCTCGCCTGCGGCGGCGGTGCACGCCGTGCCCACGCACAGGGTGGCGAGCGCCAGCAGCGGTGCGAGCAGGAGACGGCGGAGCGCGTACGGCATGGAGCGGCCTTTCCTCACGGCCCGGGGTCCGGTTCGGCCCGGCCCGGGTCACGGCCCCAGTCAACAGCCCCGCTGCCACGGACGCACAGGCGGTCCGCCCGCGGCGGCCGGGCGGGCGGCGTTGTCAGAGGCTCGTGCCAGGATTCTCTCCATGGATCTCGCACAGATTTTCGCCAATCTCGACGCACAGCCATGGGCGGAACGGGAGCACGCCTATGGAAGCGCCGACGATGTCCCCGACCAGCTGCGGGCGTTGGCGAGCGACGACGCCGAGGAGGCGGAAGAGGCGCTGTACGAGCTCTACGGAAACATCGTCCACCAGGGGTCGGTGTACGAGGCCACGGCCCATGCCGTGCCGTATCCCGCCCGGCTGGCCGCCGCAGGAGTCAGACCGGCCGACATGCTTCTGCTGCTCGGCTGCATCGCCGAGAGCGAGGACGAGCGGAGTGACACGACCGGCGCGTGCCGGGAGGCGGTGACCGCCCAACTGCCCCTGATACTCCCGCTGATCGAGTCCGCCGACACCTCTGTCCGGCAGGCGGCGGTCTGGGCGGCGGCCAGGACGGGCGCGGCGGAGCAGGTGCTCCCGGTGCTGCGACGGTGCTGGGAGGGCGAGCTGGATCCGCTGGTGCGGGCGGAGGTGCTCGCGGGGACGGTGTGGCTCGACCCGGCGGGTGCGGGGGAGTTCGAGACGGCCGTGCTCGGGGCCTCGCGGGGTGACGCGGACGGCGACGGGGACGGCGGTGACGGAGGCGGCGGTGACGGAGGCGGTGCGGAGGCCGCGCCGGTGCGACTGGCCGCGCTGCTGGCCTGTGTGGACGCGGAGCTGCCGTGGACGGCGGTCCATCACGACACGCTCATCTCCCTGCTGCCGCTTGAGCCGCTGGTCGCGGGCCGGTTCGACATGGAGCAGAACGAGCCGCTGCGGTACGTGGTTGAGGGACTGCTGGACCGGGACACCGACGAGGCGCGGGAGGCCGCGTTCTCGCTGACCGAGGCCGGGCTGCGGCATCCGGACGCCGACGCGCGCGGCGAGGCGATCGCGGCGGCCGAGCACGCCTGCGACGTCTCCCGCGCCGCACCGGCCCGCCTCGCCGGGCCGTTGGCCGCGCTGCTGGTCGATCCGTCGTCGGCGGGCCCCGCCCTCTCGGTCGTCACGCAACTCGGTGAGTACGCGGCACCCGCCGTCCCCGCGCTCACGGCCCTCGCCACCGAGGGTGGAGAGCTGGCCGACCGCGCGTTGGCGGCGCTGGTCGGGGTGGCCCCGGAGACGGCGGCCCCGCTGCTGGCCGCCGACCTGCCGCGCCGGCCGAAGGCGCTCGACGCGGCGGCGAAGACGCGTCCCGGGGGATGGGACGGGGCCGCCCGCGAAGGGGGCCCGGACCCGTTCCCGTATGTGCCGGAACTGCTGGACGCCGTCCGGGCCCGGCTGGCGGACAGCGACATCGCGTGGAACGAGTCGATCCACCTCGGCCTGGTCCTGGCCGGCTGGGGGCAACGCGCGGCACCGGCCGTGCCGGACCTGCTGGCGGCGCTGGACCGGTACCCCTTCGTCGTACTGCGCGCCCTGCCCGCCGTCTGTCCGCCGGAGGAACGCGACCGCGTGGCGGCGGCGCTGCACGCGGCGGACCTCACCGAGCAGAGCCCGCTCGACGTGGGATCGGCGCTGCACCGGCTCACGGGGGAGACCGGACCGCTGGTACGGGCCGTCACCGACGCGCTGGTCTCCGGCGACCGGGACGTGGCCGACGCGGCGAAACTCGCGGGAGAGCTGGACGGTTCGGAGGCGTCGGCGCTGCTGCCGTACCTGCGTGCCGCGCTGAGCGACACCGCTCGCAAGCAGGGTGCCTCCTCGGAGGAGGGGCGCACGAACCCCCGCCTCGACGGCGACACGGAGATCGCCCGCGCGCTGTGGCGGCTCACGGGCAGCACGGACGAAGCCGTGGCGATCATCGCCGGAGTGCTGGAGGAGGCCGACGGGGACTGGACACGCTGGCAGAACGTCCGCGCGGCCGGTGCGGCGGGCGCGCTCGGAGAGCCGGGCCGCCCCCTCGCCCCGCTCCTGGAGCGCAAACTGGCCCACCCCGACCACGCGGCGGCAGCGGCGCTCGCCCTCCTCACCGTCGACCCGACGGGCCAGGACCGCGCCCGCCTGGCGGACGCGGCCCTGACATCCGCCGAGACCAACGCGGACCCGCAATCGGCCCTGGACTTCCTACGGGCCTTCGGGGCAAGGAACTTGACGGCGGATCAGCTCCGCCGACTGACCGACTTGGCGGAGCGCGACGCGCACGTCTTCATACCCGGCTTCTCCAACGACGCGGTCCGCGCGGACGCCCGCTTCCGCGAAGAGGCGCGAGCACTGCTGCGTACGGTGGAGAACGGGGCGTAGGACGCGTTACTCCCCGGGCCGCCAGTCCGGCCGGCGCCCGCTCAGCCCGATGACCCGGTCGAGCAGCGGCGCGTCGGCCGGTACGTGGACGGGCGGGCCGAACAGCCCCTCCGGTGCGTCGCCCGCCTCCGCGCTCGCCGCCGCAGGTTCGAGGAACGCCAGCGTCGCCTCCAGGCTCGCCCGGTCGACCTCGTACGCCTGCCCGGTGCTGCGCGCCAGGTCCCAGCCGTGCACGACCAACTCGTTCAGCGCGACGATCCCCGCCACCTGGGCCGGCAGATCCACGCCACCGGCCCGGGTGAAGCCCTGCCAGGCGTCGGGCGAACGCCAGACCTCGACCAGCCCGTCCAGCTGCGCCGGCAGCGCCGCCCGCCATCCGTCCTCCAACTGCGGCAGACCTTCGGTCGGCGGCGTGTCGGTCGTCGGCCCCAGGGCCTTCTTCCCGGCGTCCCGAAAGGCGACGGTCAGCCCGACAAGATGCGCGAGCAGCTCCCGCACGGTGTAGTCCGGGCACGGCGTGGGCGCCCCGAGCTGCTTGTCGTCGATGGCGTCGAGCAGCCCGGCCAGGCTGCGACAGGCGGGTCCGTGGTCGGGAAGTTGCGTATCCGTATGGGTGTCCATGCACGGTAGACCCGCTCGATCACCAAAACTCATCGCCGCCCGGTACCTGTCATGCCCTACGGTGCCAGCGCGGCCACAGGACGGAGAAGGGGGCTCGTGTGCAGGGTGTGCGGTACGACCAGAGGGTGCTGGCTCTGGTCGAGGTCAGGGGACGGGAACGCGACTGGGAGCAGGCGGAGCGGGAGTTCGAGCAACGCGGCTGGCCGCTCGTCGACGGTTCCGTACGCGGTGAGGGGATATCCGCCGGCGTACTGCGCCCGGACCCGGCCTCGCGGCTCTACGTCGTGGAGGTCCGCCTGTTCGGCGCGCGCAACCGCAGGACCGAGCGCGCGGCGGTCTGGCGGGTGGAGCGGCTGGCGAAGGCCGCACGGCTGGAGATGCACGTACGCCGCTGCGAACTGGTCGAGCGGGACCGCGAGTTGCTGACGGAGTGGCTGGTCCACACAGTCGCCCACCGCCCCGCCCGTCGCCCGGCCCACCGGCCCGCGGGCGGCCCCCCGCCCCGCCCGCTCACCGTCGCCGGACGACTGCGCCGCCAACTGGCCCTGGAACGCGCCCGGTACACGGAACGGCGGGGACGTCACGACACGGGGATGCTCGTCACCGGCACGGCGTCGGAGGCCAGACGCCTGTCCCGGATGACCCTGCCGGGCGGCGGCGCCCCGGCCGGCACCGGCACCGACGTCCGCCCGCTGTACGGGAAGGAACGCGCCCATATCGTCGCCCGCCGTGAGGAGGACCGCCAGCGGTGGATGTACCGGCTCTTCGCCTGGCTCGCGGCGATGTCGTTCTGCGCGGTGGTCGCCAGACAGCAGTCCGGCTTCCGAGTCTGGCTGTGGTCGCTGTTCGCCGCGGCGTGCTTCGCCGCGGCCCTGCGCGTCGGCAGCCGGATGTTTCTCTCCGGCGGCCGTGCGCTCAGCGTCTTCGTCACATCCGTGGTGTCGGGCTTCCTTCTCTTCCTCGCGATCGGCCCCGGGGCGCCGGAGGGCGGGTGGCCCCCCTCGCAGGTGCTGACGCTCGCGGCGGCGCTGACCACCGTCACCGGCATCTGGCTGCTCGTGCGGCAGTGGACCTGGGGCGAGTGGCTGGCATGGGCGGCGCCCGTGGCGTTCACCGTGCTCGCGTCGTTCGTCGTGGCGTCGGGATCGGTGCTGCACGCGATCTACGCGACCGAACTGGGCCTGTCACCAGGGGACTTGGACGTACCGGGCATCTGGCAGGCCATCTCCGCGCTGAAGGTGCTGAGCTTCCTGAGCGTGGCGCTGGTCGTGCCCGCCCTCTGGGGCATGGCCAAGCACCTCCACGTCACCTACCTGCGCCCCGGCGAGCAGCTCAACGCCCCGCTGTACGTGGTCGCGCAGATCCTGGTGGTCGCCCAGGTCCTCCTGCTGGCGCTGGACTCCGCCGGCGCCGCCGTCGACACGGTGAGGTCGGCGGCGGAACACCGGACCCGGCCGCCGGCCTACTTCGGTGTCGAGCCGACCTGGATGTGCGTCGAACCGACCGTCCCCAAGGCCGAGTTGAACGTCCAGGACGGCGAACTCGACCCGGCCCGCCCCCTCCTGTCGTTCGGCGTCACCGACGGGGAGGCGGCCCTGTGGCACCAGGACACCGAAGCGGCCTTCAAGGTCCCCGCGGCCCAGGTCCGACTGCTGCCCGCCGACCACGCCAAGGCGACGTGCGCGTTCCCCGCCCGCGCGTGGGAGGCAGCCGCCGGATAAGTCCTCAGGGCGTCGCACTACGCCCCAGTACTACGCCTCAGTACTACGCCTCAGTACTGCGTCCCAGATACGTCACCTCGCCCGCGTCCGCCCCCGGCACGTCGATCTCGTAGAACCCCACCCGGTCGTAGAAGGCCCGCGCCCCGGTGTTCGCGGTCAGCATCGACAGATGCACGGCGCCCACACCCTTGCCACGCAGCGCGTCGAGGAGCGCGAGAATCAGCGCCCTGCCGTGCCCCTGCCCCTGCCACTCCGGCAGCAGGTCGATGTGCAGGTGCGCCGGATGATCGACGAGTTCGGGCAGCACCATCCGCTCGGGATCGTGCAGCAGGCCCGCCATGACGTCGCTCGGAGTAGGCGTCCCCACGTCCTGACCCGGCGCCGGAAAACGCTCCCCCACGACGGGCAGCCAGTCCCGCCGGAAGGCCTTCACGAACCGCGGAGTGTCCTCGACCCCCAGCACATACCCGACGGCCCGCCCCTCCCCGTCGTCCAGCACGAAGGCCAACTCCGGCTCCAACTCCACATACGGCGCGGCGAAGATGCTGGGCACCAGCTCACTGTCCGGGTACAGATGCCGCGAGTCCCCGCCGGCGTCAGCGGTCCGCACACAGATGTCGAACACCGCGGGGCGGTCGCCGGGACGATACGAACGTATGAAGGCCATGCCGCGATTGTGACCCGCTTGAGAGCGCTCTCGCAATGACGGCGGGGTGCGCGGTCGCCCGGCCCGGAGAAGACTGGTCCCCGGTATCCACGGACAAACCGTCCCTGAATCCGGCCGCGGCGATCCGGCACGCTGGAAGCAGCCCAGGAATTACCGCAGCAGGCTGCGCGAAGGAGCCGACAGAGATGACCAGGACCACGTACGAGATCCCCGACCAGGCCGGGAAGCTGGCCGTCGTCACCGGTGCGAGCGACGGGCTGGGGCTGCAGATCGCCGTCCGGCTCGCCTCGGCGGGGGCCGAGCTGGTGCTGCCGGTCCGTAACCCGCGCAAGGGCGCGGCCGCGGTCGAGCGCATCCGCGCCGCCGCGCCGCGAGCCAGGGTCACCACGACGGATCTCGACCTCGCGTCGCTGGAGTCGGTCCGCGCGCTGGGCGACAGACTCCTCGCGGACGGCCGACCGGTCGACATCCTGATCAACAACGCCGCGGTGATGACTCCGCCGACCCGCCACGAGACCCAGGACGGGTTCGAGCTGCAATTCGGCACCAACTTCCTGGGCCACTTCGCGCTGACCGCCCGTATCTTCCCGCTGCTGCGCGAGGCATCCGCGCGGGTGACGTCGCTGTCCGCCCTCGCCGCCCGCTCGGGGTCCTTCCGGTGGGACGACCTGCAGTACCGGGGCAAGTACGAGGCCATGAAGGCGTACGGCCAGTCCAAGCTGGCCCAGATGCTGTTCGCGCTCGAACTGGACCGGCGCAGCCGCGCGGCAGGCTGGGGCATCGTGTCCAACACGGCGCACCCGGGCCTGACGGTGACCAACCTGCAGACCTCGGGGTGGAACCTGGGCAGCGACAAGATCAGCATGCGTACGAAGACCTTCCGGCAGGCACCGAAGATCCTCCCGTTCCTCGTGCAGTGGCCCGAGACCGGGGTGCTGCCGACGCTGTACGCGGCGACCAGCCCCGACGCGCGGGGCGGCGTCTTCTACGGTCCCGACGGCTTCGCCCACCTCACCGGCGGGCCCGCCGAGCAGAAGCTCTACCGCACCGCCGAGGACCGTGACTCGGCGAGCCGGATCTGGGCCGAGGCCGAGCGGCTGGCCGACGTCGGCTTCCCAGCGGTCCCCGCGGCGCGCTGAGCATGGACCGCGGCCAGCTCGCCGACTTCCTCCGCACCCGTCGCGAGGCGCTGCAGCCCGAGGACGTGGGGCTGCCCCGGGGGCCGCGCCGGCGCACCGGCGGGCTGCGCCGCGAGGAGGTCGCGGCACTGTGCGGCATGTCGGCCGACTACTACAGCCGTATCGAGCAGCAGCGCGGCAGCCGCCCCTCGGAGCCGATGCTGGCCGCCATCGCCCGGGGCCTGCATCTGTCCCTGGACGAGCGCGACCATCTGTTCCGCCTGGCCGGGCACCCCCCGCCGGCCCGCGACCCACGCCTGGAGCACGTCGACGCCGGGCTCATGCGCGTGCTCGACCGGCTGCAGGACACCCCGGCGCAGGTCGTCACCAGCCTCGGCGAGACCCTGCTGCAGACCCCGCCGGCCGTCGCGCTGCTCGGCGACGAGACCGCCTACGCCGGCCCCGACCGCTCCATGTTCCACCGCTGGTTCACCCGGCCCGACACCCGCCGGCTCTACCCGCGCGAGGACCACGACATGCACAGCCGGGCCTTCACCGCCGACCTGCGGTCCCTCGCCGCCCGCCAGGGCCCGGCAGGCCGAGCCGCCACCCTCGCCCGGGGGCTTCTCGACGTCAGCCCCGAGTTCGCCCGGCTCTGGAGCGAGCACGAGATCACCGCCCGGCGCGGCCACCGCAAACGCATCCGGACCGCCGAGATGGGCGTGCTCGAGGTGGACTGCCAGATGCTGTACGACCTCGAACAGGACCAGGCCCTGCTGATCTTCACCGCCACGCCCGGCAGCGACAGCTACGACAAGCTCCAGCTGCTCTCGGTGATCGGCGCTCAGAAACTTCCCTCGACCCCGTAGCCGGTCGCCACGTCGCCACGTCGCCCGTGCGAAGAACGCGGGCCATGTGAACCACACCCCACCTGCGAAGACGCAAGGAATCCGAAGTGACCCACAGCCCGCGGCCGGCCTTCTCCGCAGCACCCGAGGGTGCCCCCGGGACCATGCCGGAGATAGTCCTGGCCCGTTCCGTCGCGCCCAGCGACAACAGCACCAGCGTCGTGCTCCCCGCTGCCGCCGGGCCGCAGATCCGCACCGGCGCCGTCGGCGTCACCACGCACGCCGACATCGTCTACGCGACCCGCGAGGACGCCGACGGCCAGGACCTGCCGCTGCGCCTGGACCTCCTGGTGCCGCAGACACCGGGGCCCAAGCCGCTGGTGGTCTACCTGCCGGGCGGCGGCTTCGTCCTCGCGAGGAAGGAGGCGGCACCCGAACGCCGGACCTACGTCGCCGAAGCCGGATACGCGGTCGCGAGCGCCGAATACCGCACCGTGCTCAACGGCGCGACGTACCGCGACGCCGTCGCTGACGCGAAGTCCGCGATCCGCTTCCTGCGCGCCCACGGGGCGCGGTACGGCCTCGACACCTCGAAGGTCGCGGTCTGGGGCGAGTCGGCCGGCGGATACCTGGCCTCCCTGGTCGGCACCACCCGAGCGGTCGCCGGGTTCGAGACGCCGAACACCCCCGGACCGCCAGACACCCCCGGATTCAGCGGCGATGTCCAGGCCGTGATCAACCAGTTCGGCCTCAGCGACCTGCTGAAGTTCGTCGCCGACTTCGACCCCGAGGCGCGACAGGCGCTCCTACGGCCCGGCACCCCCGCGGCGGCGTTCGTCTTCGGCCCGGCCACGGGCCTGTCGCTGGCGGACGATTCTGAGGCCGTCGCCGCCGCCGACCCCACCAGGTACGTCACCGCCCGGACACCCCCGTTCCTGCACTTCCACGGCAGCGCCGACAACGTGGTTCCCCCCAGCCAGTCCCTGCTGCTCCACACCGCCCTGCTCGAACACGGTGTGGAGAGCACCCGCTACGTGCTGACCGGCGCCAGGCACGGCGATCTCTCGGCCATGCTCGGCGACCCCGAGGCCGCACTTCCCTGGTCCACCGAGGAAGTCCTCGGCCACATCACCGGCTTCCTCGCCAAGCACCTCGGCTCCTGACCGCGAACGGCCGTCACGGCCGTCACGGTGGCGACAACGACGCCGTAGCCGTGGTGGCCGTCAGCCCCGGAGTTGTTCGTAGGCCGGGAGCGTCAGGAAGTCCTCGTAGGTCTCGTCCAGTGCCACCGTCAGCAGCAGGTCGTGGGCCTGCTGCCACTTGCCCGCCGTGAAGGACTCCTCGCCGATCTCCGCGCGGATCGCGGCCAGTTCCTCCGCCGCGATCTTGCGGGCCAGGTCGGCGGTGGCCGTCTCGCCGTTCTCGAAGACCACCCCCGCGTTGATCCACTGCCAGATCTGGGAGCGGGAGATCTCCGCCGTCGCCGCGTCCTCCATCAGGTTGAAGATGGCGACCGCGCCGAGGCCGCGCAGCCACGCCTCGATGTAGCGGATGCCGACCTGGACCGCGCCGATCAGGCCCTGGTAGGTGGGCCTGGCGTCGAGGGAGTCGATCGCAATCAGTTCGGGCGCCGTCACCGAGACGTCCTCGCGGAGGCGGTCCTTCTGGTTCGGGCGCTCGCCCAGGACGGCGTCGAAGGACGCCATCGCGATCGGGACCAGGTCGGGGTGGGCGACCCAGGAGCCGTCGAAGCCGTCCGCCGCCTCGCGGTCCTTGTCGTCCTTGACCTTGGCGAAGGCGACCTTGTTGACCTCGGGGTCGCGCCGGGAGGGGATGAAGGCCGCCATGCCGCCGATGGCATGCGCGCCGCGCTTGTGGCAGGTGCGGACGAGGAGTTCGGTGTACGCGCGCATGAACGGGGCCGTCATCGTCACCGCGTTGCGGTCCGGCAGGACGAACTTGGGGCCGCCGTCCCGGAAGTTCTTGACGATCGAGAAGAGATAGTCCCAGCGGCCGGCGTTCAACCCGGAGGCGTGGTCGCGGAGTTCGTACAGGATCTCGTCCATCTCGTACGCCGCGGTGATCGTCTCGATCAGTACGGTCGCGCGGACGGTGCCCTGCGGGATGCCCACGTACTCCTGGGCGAAGACGAACACGTCGTTCCAGAGCCGCGCTTCCAGGTACGACTCGGTCTTCGGCAGATAGAAGTACGGGCCCTTGCCCAGCTCGACGAGCCGCTCGGCGTTGTGGAAGAAGTACAGTCCGAAGTCGACCAGCGCGCCGGGGACCACGCGTCCCTCGGCCTGGAGGTGGCGCTCGTCCAGATGCCAGCCGCGCGGGCGCATGACGACCGTCGCGAGTTCGTCGGCGTCCTTGAGGGCGTACGACTTGCCGGACGCCGGGTCGGTGAAGTCGACCTTCCGCGCGTAGGCGTCCATCAGGTTGAGCTGGCCGGTGATGACGTTCTCCCAGGTGGGAGCCGAGGCGTCCTCGAAGTCCGCGAGCCAGATCTTCGCGCCGGAGTTGAGCGCGTTGATCGTCATCTTCCGGTCGGTGGGTCCGGTGATCTCCACCCGGCGGTCGTTCAACGCGGCCGGGGACGGCGCGACGCGCCAGGAGTCGTCCTCGCGTACGGCCGCGGTCTCGGGCAGGAAGTCCAGCGTCGACGTACGGGCGATCTCCGCGCGGCGCTCGCCCCTGCGGGCCAGGAGTTCGTCACGCCGGGGGGTGAACCTCCGGTGCAGTTCGGCCACGAAGGCGAGAGCCGCGTGGTCGAGAACCTCGTCCTGCCGGGGCAGGGTGTCGGCATCGACGACGGCCAGTGGGGACGGCGCTGGTGCGGACATGAGCTGTCACTCCTTCGACGGGCGGCGGCCCTCGGCGACCGCCGGGTCAGGTGGGAGGCACTGGGTGCCGGGACGCCGGGGTGTGGTCGCGGGCGCCTTCCGGGGGGTCGGGCGCTTCTGGCCTGTGGATAGTAGTTTCCTCATTGTGGAAGTTCAATGGTTTGTTGATGTCGAGATTCTCTGGCACGACAGACCGTGGCGCTCAGTGCCACCGTCCTTACTCAAGGTGCGACAGATCCTCCTCCGTGTCGATGTCGTACGCCTCCGCGACATCCCCGCACTCCACGAGCACGATGTCGCGCGCGTGGGACCTCAGATAGCCGCGTGCCCCCTGATCGCCCGTCGCATCCGCCGCGATCCCGGCCCAGTGGTCCGCGCCGAACAGCACCGGATGCCCGCGCTCGCCTCCGTAGGAGGCCGCGGCGAGTGTGCCGGGGGAGCGGTACGCGGCCCGTACCCGTGCCACGGCCGCCGGGCCGATTCCCGGCTGGTCCACCAGCATCACCAGCGCGGCGGAGTGGGTGGAGGCCGCCGCCAGCGAGGCCAGGCCCGCGCGTAGTGACGAGCCCATGCCGCCGGTCCACTCCGGGTTGTCGACCAGTACGCAGCCCGGCAGTACGGCGCGGGCCCGTACCTCGGCGGCGGCGGCGCCGAGCACCACATGCACCCGCTCGCAGCCGCCGTCGCGCAGCGACCGCGCGGCGTGCTCCACCAGCGGGCGCCCCCGGTACGGCAGCAGCGCCTTCGGCCGCCCGCCCAGCCGCCGCCCGCCGCCCGCCGCGAGCAGCAGCCCGACGACCGGCGACTCTCCGTGATCGTTGTCATTCATGGGTTCTGCATACCTCACCCGGGCCCACAAGCGCCCTTTTGCGCCACAGCGCCCGGCGCTGTCGGACGGTGCGTCAGATCGTTGCGCGGCCCCCACCTGGCGATACGTCGGACGAACAAGTTGAATATTGTCCATCCGGTGGCGCATGGCCGCCCGTGTGGCGTTTACTGTCCCGCGTCTCACGGCGCCGGGCGTGTTTCAAGGGAGGCGCCGGAGGGGCGAGCACCATGCCGAAGGCACATGCACCATGGCGTGCGAGGGGGAAGAACTTTGTTGCGGAGCGTGGGGCATACGCGAGTGACAGAGCGGGGCGAGGATCCAAGACTGACCGGGCTGCGATTCGCCGTAGCGCGTCTCAGGCGGGAACTCGCCGTGTATCCGAGTGAGTTCAGAGACAGAGGGATCGCGGAGGAAGAACTCGCCGCGATGGCCGCGATGGTGGCGGGAGGCGATCCGGAGATTCTGCGGATGCGTCGCTCGCTGCTGCTGATCGTCGGCTCGATCGGCTCGGTGAGCGCGTTGGCGCCCACCTTGATGGATGTCAGGAAGGCGGTCGACCTCTTCGGAGAATTAGCGCACTGATCAGGGCACTGAGAGGCACCAGGGGGTGTCTTGTCGATCAGGCCGGATCAGGGAGCGGGGTCTGGTGCCGTGGATCGCAAGGCGGAGGAGGGAGGCATGGCGGAGCCATGCCGACCGACGACAACGCGGCGAGGCGCGGTGCCAGGGACCGCGAGCCCGGCAAGATCGACAAGACACCCCCTAGGGGGCGCTGCCGCTCACCCGGTCTTTCAGGTATCGGGTATCGGTTGCGAGGTGCCTGAGCGCCGTACGTTCCAGGGGATTGGGGCGTACGGCGCTCGTGTCTCGGGCCTCATGTTTCGAATGGCCGAGCGGTCGGGACTTACGACTGCTGTTGCGCCGCCGCGGCCGTGCTCGCCAGCGCCTCGGACAGCTCCCGCGCCACTTCCTGCAGTATCGGCACGATCCTCTCGGTGGCCGTCTCCGTGACCCGACCGGCCGGCCCCGAGATCGAAATCGCCGCCGGCGTGGGGGAGTTGGGCACCGGGACCGCCAGGCAGCGGACCCCCATCTCCTGCTCGTTGTCGTCCACCGCGTAACCGGTCCCGCGCACCACGTCGAGCGCCGCGAGGAAGCCGTCCGGCGTCGTGATCGTCTTCTCCGTGGCCGCCGGCATGCCCGTACGCGCGAGCAGCGCCCGTACCTCGTCGGCCGGCGTGTGCGCGAGGAGCGCCTTGCCCACGCCCGTGGAGTGGGGGAGCACCCGCCTGCCGACCTCGGTGAACATCCGCATCGAGTGCTTGGACGGCACCTGTGCCACGTACACGATCTCGTCGCCGTCGAGCAGCGCCATGTTCGCCGTCTCGCCGGTCTCCTCGACCAGCCGCGCCAGATACGGCCGCGCCCAGGTGCCGAGCAGCCGCGACGCGGACTCGCCGAGCCGGATGAGGCGCGGGCCGAGCGCGTACCGGCGGTTCGACTGCTGTCGTACGTATCCGCAGGCGACGAGCGTGCGCATCAGCCGGTGGATGGTCGGCAGGGGCAGACCGCTGCTGGCCGAGAGCTCGCTCAGGCCGACCTCGCCGCCCGCGTCCGCCATCCGCTCCAACAGGTCGAAGGCGCGTTCGAGGGACTGGACGCCGCCGCTCGCGGATGCGGGCTTGGCGGCGTCGGTGGCGCTGGCACTGGCGGCGCTGGACGTCGGCACAACAACGGTCCTTTCGGGGCGTCGGAACGGGCTGGGCGAGTCAGCAGTTTACCGGGCGGTCCGACGGGCCACCGGTCCGCGGGCCGGTCGGCCGCGCCACGTATTCGCCGGTCAGGGGGTGTCTGTCCGGGTGTCGGCCGTCACCCGGCGTGATCGGTCCGTACGGTTGGTGATGGCGTGGGCTTCTGGTTGGCGAAAGTTGAGTTTCGCTCTGTGGAAATACTTCAGTGTAGTGCAGCGGGCGCGTTCCGGGCGGAGCGGCCTTGACGGACCCCGGTCCGGCATGAAGACTCCTTCAACAGTTCGTTGAATTCGATGATGCGTTCGCGTGGACAGTTCCGCGTGGACAGTGTGGACAGTACGGACGTACGGACGTACGGAAGTGAGGGTGGCCGGTGACCGACCTGGACCGGAACGTGGACCTGGTGCTGCGCTCGACGCGCGTCGTGACCCCCGAGGGCACCCGCCCCGCGTCGGTCGCCGTCGCCGGCGGCACGATCGCGGCCGTGCTCCCGTACGAGCGGGGGTACGGCTCCGAACTGCCCCCCGGCGCCCGACTGGAGGACGTCGGCGACGATGTCGTCCTCCCCGGCCTCGTCGACACCCATGTGCATGTGAACGACCCCGGCCGCGCCGAGTGGGAGGGCTTCTGGACCGCCACCCGCGCGGCGGCGTCCGGCGGCATCACCACCCTCGTCGACATGCCGCTCAACTCCCTCCCGCCGACCACCACGACGGCCCACCTCCGGATCAAACGGGAGGTCGCCGGCCCCAAGGCGCACATCGACGTCGGGTTCTGGGGCGGCGCGCTCCCCGACAACGTGGAAGACCTCAAGTCCCTGCACGACGCCGGGGTGTTCGGCTTCAAGGCGTTCCTGTCGCCGTCCGGTGTCGAGGAGTTCCCCGAACTGGACGCCGCGCAGCTCGACCGATCGCTCGCCGAGATCGCCGGCTTCGGCGGGCTGCTCATCGTGCACGCCGAGGACCCGCGCGAACTGGCCGCGGCGCCGCAGCGCGCCGGCGCGAAGTACGCCGACTTCCTCGCCTCCCGGCCCCGTGACGCCGAGAACGCCGCGATAGCGGGCCTGATCGCGGCGGCCCGCCGGCTGGACGCCCGCGTCCACGTCCTGCATCTGTCGTCGGCCGACGCCCTCCCGCTGATCGCCGCGGCCAAGCGGGAGGGCGTGCGGCTGACCGTCGAGTCCTGCCCGCACTTCCTCACCCTCACGGCCGAGGAAGTCCCGGACGGCGCGACGGAGTTCAAGTGCTGTCCGCCCATCCGCGAGGCCGCGAACCAGGACGCCCTCTGGCAGGGGCTCGCCGACGGCACGATCGACTGCGTCGTCTCCGACCACTCGCCCTCCACCACCGACCTCAAGACCTCCGACTTCGCGACCGCGTGGGGCGGCATCTCCTCCCTCCAGCTCGGTCTGCCCGCCATCTGGACCGAGGCCCGCCGGCGCGGTCACTCACTGGACGACGTGGCCCGCTGGATGTCGACGGCCCCCGCCGCGCTGGCCGGGCTCGACAGGAAGGGCGCCGTCGAGGCGGGCCGCGACGCCGACTTCGCGGTCCTCGCGCCCGACGAATCGTTCACCGTCGATCCCGCCGCGCTCCAGCACCGCAACCGCGTCACCGCGTACGCGGGCAGGACGCTGTACGGCGTCGTCAGGTCGACCTGGCTGCGCGGCCGGCGGATCGTCGCCGACGGAGTCATCGCCGAGCCCTCGGGCCGACTGCTCGAAAGGAACAACTGACCGTGGCCACCAGCCCCTTGCCCACGCCCCCGGTTCCCCCCGTCGTGCCCTGCTTCACGGGTGACGCCAGGCCGTACGGCGGCGGTGACCCGTACGCCGACCACCGCTCCGCCGACCTCGCCTTCACCCATCTCGTCGACCTGGCCGACCGCAGGCTCGGCGCCGGTGTCATCGCCGCCAACGACGAGTTCTTCGCCGAGCGCGAGAACCTGCTGAAGCCGGGCCCCGCCGAGTTCGACCCGGAGCACTTCGGACACAAGGGCAAGATCATGGACGGCTGGGAGACCCGCCGCAGGCGCGGCGCCTCCGCCGCCCGGCCGCACCCCACCGACGAGGACCACGACTGGGCCCTCGTACGGCTCGGCGCCCCCGGCGTCGTGCGCGGCATCGTGGTCGACACCGCCCACTTCCGGGGCAACTATCCGCAGGCCGTGTCCGTCGAGGCGACGTCCGTGCCCGGCTCCCCGTCCCCCGAGGACCTGCTCGCCGACGGTGTCACGTGGACAACCCTCGTACCCCGTACGCCCGTTGGCGGGCACGCGGCCAACGGCTTCACCGTCGACGCCGAGCGGCGCTTCACCCATCTTCGGCTCAACCAGCATCCCGACGGCGGCATCGCGCGTCTACGGGTGTACGGCGACGTCGTGCCCGACCCGGAGTGGCTGGCCGCGCTCGGTACGTTCGACCTCGTCGCCCTGGAGAACGGCGGCCGGGTCGAGGACGCCTCCGACCGCTTCTACTCACCCGCCACCAACACCATTCAGCCGGGCCGCTCGCGTCAGATGGACGACGGCTGGGAGACGCGCCGGCGCCGCGACAAGGGCAACGACTGGATCCGCTACGAGCTGGCCGAGCGGTCCGAGATCCGCGCCGTCGAGATCGACACGGCGTATCTGAAGGGCAACTCGGCGGGCTGGGCGGCACTTTCCGTACGCGACGGGGCGCCGGGAGCGGGCGACGGGGACTGGACCGAGGTCCTGCCCCGCACCCGCCTCCAGCCCGACACCAACCACCGCTTCGTCCTCGACCGCCCCGTGACCGCCCGTCAGGTCCGGATCGACATCTTCCCGGACGGCGGCATCTCCCGACTGCGCCTCTTCGGCTCGCTCACCGAGGAGGGGGCGGCCCGACTGGCCCTACGCCATCGGGAGTTGGGTGGCTGACGGGGGGCGCGGTCCTACGCCGCGTGCCCGCCGTCCACCGCGAACTCGGCGCCCGTGACGTACGCCGCCTCGTCACTCGCCAGGAACGCCACCATCGACGCGACCTCGTCGGCGGACCCGTACCGGCCGAGCGCCGTCATCGCGCTCTGACCCGCCGCGTACGGGCCGTCGGCCGGGTTCATGTCCGTGTCGGTCGGACCCGGGTGGACGATGTTCGCGGTGATCCCCCGCTCGCCCAACTCCCTTGCCAGCGCCTTCGTCAGGCCGATCAGCGCGGACTTGCTCGTCGCGTAGAGCGTGCCGCCGGGGCCGGGTACCCGCTGGGTCATGCAACTGCCGACGGTGACGATCCGGCCGCCGCGCACGAGCTTCGTGGCCGCGGCCTGCGTGGTGAGGAAGACGCCCTGGACATTCACGGCCAGCAGCCGGCCGACATCGGCCGCCGGGAAGGAGTCCAGGGGGCCGAGCAGCCCGATGCCGACGTTGTTCACGAGGACGTCGAGCCGTCCGCCGAGACCGCCGACGGCCCGCTCCACCACGCCCACGGCCTCGGCCGGGTCCGCCGAGTCGGCCCGCAGCGCGAGCCCGCGCCGACCGGTCGCCTCGATCTTCCGTACGACCTCCCGGGCGGCGGCCTCGTCCGCGACGTACGTGATGGCGACATCCACTCCTTCCTGGGCGAGCCGCAGGGCGACGGCGGCCCCGATACCCCGGCTGCCACCGGTGACCAGCGCGGTCCGGCCGGCGGGCGCGGCGGGCGCGGCGGGCGCGGAACTGGATACAGACACAGACATGTGGTGCGTCCTTCGATCGGTCGCCCGCGAACGGCGGGCGACGAATGGGTGCTGCGGATGACCTCGATCAAACCCGCCGCCCGCGCGCGCCACCGGCGGGAATCGGACGCGGACGGGCGCGGACGGGCGCCGCCGGCCGGCCACGCGCACCCGGCGGGCTCGCACGCCGCCGTATCGCCGACGCCACAGGCGTACGTGGCGTGGTCACGGCCCCGCTCCGTCCGCGCGGCGCGGGAGCGTCCGGGCCCGTCGAGTGCCCGCGAAGCGCGTCGTCCGACCGCACGGGGGATCGTGTCGCGTCCACCACGTGCGACCACAGGACGGAGCACCGCTCTCGCGTCGCCTTGCGACTTCCAGTCGCTGCCGCGGCGAGTCGGCGCCAACTGCCCCGCTTCGTCCTACGCTCCCGAGTCGAACGCCCCGCCCCAGGCGGTCCGGTGGGTTTTCGGGGGCTGGGCCCGGGGCGCCGCGGTGACATCGGCCGCTGCCGCGGCGGGAGGTGCCCCTGCGTCGTCGGAGCCGGCCAAAGTACGGGGCCGGGCCGCCGGCAAGGCCGGTCCTCCGCCTCGCGAGGCACCCGCGGCCGGCCCCCGGGCCGATCCCCGAAGCTCCGCCGGACAGGACCTAAGTCGGTGACCCCGCGACTTTGGTAGCCGTCGCCGTTCACCGGGCAGCGTGCCGCGTCCCACCTGCATAGATTGGTCGTATGACGCGTACGGAGTACCCCTGGCTGCTGCCTTCGGCCATGGCGGGGCCCGCCGGGCCCGATTCCGCCGGGAAGCGGGGCGGGCGGCGGCAGCGGCGGACCGTGCGGGACTGGGTCGTGGACCTGATCGTCTTCTTCTTCGCCGTCTTCGTCGGCATGCTCGCGCTGGACACGGCCGAGCAGGCGGGCAACAGTGAACCGCTCATCATGGCCGACCTGCTGATCGGCCTCGCGGCCTGCTGCGCGCTCTGGGTGCGGCGGCGCTGGCCGGTGGGGCTGGCCCTCTGTCTCGTCGTGGTGGAGGTCGTCGCGCCGACGGCGGTCGGGGCCGCCCTGGTGGCGCTGTTCAGCCTGGCCATCCACCGGCCGTTCAAGCCCGTGGCCTACGTCGCGGTCCTCGGCCTGATCGGCATGACCGGCCAGGCGTATCTGCGCCCCGACCCGACCATCTCCCATCTCTTCGCCGTCATCCTCGGAGCGCTCCTCATCCTGCTCGCCCTCGCCTGGGGCATGCTCGTACGGGCCCGCCGGCAACTCGTCGTCGCACTGCGCGAACGCGCCGTACGCGCCGAGAACGAGGCCGCGCTCCGGGCCGAGCAGGCCCAGCGGCTGGCCCGCGAGGCCATCGCCCGCGAGATGCACGACGTGCTGGCGCACCGGCTGACGCTGCTCAGCGTCCACGCGGGCGCGCTGGAGTTCAGACCCGACGCGCCGCCTCCCGAGGTGGCCAGAGCCGCGAGTGTGATCCGCGACAGCGCCCACGAGGCGCTGCAGGACCTGCGCATGATCATCGGCGTGCTGCGCGCGCCCGGCGACGACGGCGAGCGACCGCAGCCCACCCTCGTCACCCTCGACGCCCTGGTCGCCGAGTCCCGCGAGGCCGGGATGAAGGTCACCCTCGACAGCGGCGTCGACGACCCGGAGGCCGTACCGTCCGCCACCGGCCGTACCGCCTACCGCATCGCCCAGGAGGGCCTGACCAATGCGCGCAAGCACGCACCCGGCACCGGCACCACCGTCCTGGTGAGCGGCGGCCCGGGGGACGGACTCACCGTCGAGGTACGCAACGAGGCACCGCTCGGCCCGGTCCCGGCCGTGCCCGGATCCGGCCAGGGGCTGATCGGACTGACCGAACGCGCCACCCTCGCCGGTGGCCGGTTCGAGCACGGCCCGACGGGCGACGGCGGATTCGCCGTCAAGGCCTGGCTACCGTGGTCCCCATGACCACGACGCCCATCCGGCTGCTCATCGTCGACGACGACCCCCTCGTACGCGCCGGACTGACCTTCATGATGGGCGGTGCGGACGGCGTCGAGATCGTGGGGGAGGCGTCCGATGGCTCCGAGGTCGAGACGCTCGTCCGCGAACGCACGCCCGACGTCGTGCTCATGGACATCCGGATGCCCGTCATGGACGGCCTCACCGCCACCGAACTGCTGCGGGCGCGCGCCGGAGCGCCCGAAGTCCTCGTCCTGACCACGTTCCACGCCGACGAGCAGGTGCTGCGGGCGCTGCGCGCGGGCGCCGCCGGGTTCGTCCTGAAGGACACGCCCCCGGCCGAGATCGTCGCGGCGGTACGGCAGGTGGCGGCGGGCGAGCCCGTGCTCTCCCCGGCCGTCACCCGCCAGCTGATGCACCATGTCGCGGGGGCGCCGACCGGTGCGCGCAAGGACACGGCGACCGACCGGCTGACCCGGCTCGGGGAGCGCGAGCGGGAGGTGGCGCTCGCCGTGGGACGCGGCAACTCCAACGCGGAGATCGCGGCGGAACTGTTCATGAGCGTCCCCACGGTCAAGGCGCACGTGTCCCGCATCCTGGCCAAGCTCGACCTCAACAACCGTGTACAGATCGCCCTGTTGGTCCACGACGCGGACCTGGTGCCGGACGGCGACTAGGGCCTGTCTTCAAAGTCCCGCCTGGCCCGCGGCGCCTGGCACGGCACGTCGCCGCGTTGTCGGAGTCGGCCAAGTACGCCCGGTACGAGGCCGATCCTCCGCCTTGCGATGCACCGCACCAGACGCCGCGGGCCCCGCCCTGCGGGCGGACGGCGCTACTTTGAAGACCGGCCCGAGGGCTGTGGCTGGGGAGCGTTGGCCGGG